>JAAUPU010000092.1 GCA_012032975.1 Caldilineaceae bacterium
AGTTGGGTATGGGTGAGCCGCTCTCCGGCCATCTTGGCGCAGATCAGCTCGTAGAGCTGCACGTTGAGCGGTGTTGGCGTCTGACATCGACGACCCGCGGCGATCACCGCGCCTGTGATGGCTTCGATCTCGGTGGCGGCTCCGCGACGTATGTCCTGCCACATAGAAGAGTGGTTGGTTGCCGTGCGGCTGGCGACCTCAAGGACATAGTCCATCGGATCGTCAAAGGACAACGTAATCCCTTGGGCAGCTGCGACAACTGCCGTTTCACGCGCCGCCCCGATCATCAACTCTTTGAGCGCCGGGTCGTCCAGGAGCGCGCCATTGGGCGTCTCGAAGAGGGCGGTCAGCGGATTGATGGCCGCGTTGGCTGTCAGTTTTTCCCATGCCAACGCAGTGGTCTGCTGGGCTGGTCGAATCTCGGTCTGGATCTGACCGCGGTTGAGTGCATTGGCCAAGCGCGTCAGGAGTTGGCTGCGTGAGGGGAGATCGGCAAGCACCGTCAAGCCATCGCCAGCATGGCGCAATTGTCCGGGCGCCTGCTTCGCGGCGCCCTGCGCTGTCACGCCAAGTGTCGTTCGCTGGCCGCCAAGATCTTCGGCCAGCGTTTCGAGGTTGCCCAGTCCGTTCTGCAGGTGACGGCAACGCCAGTCGAACGGAGCACCTGCCTGGCCAAGGATGCAACGCCGGCCGTCTGGTAGCTCTTGACCAGGATCAGCGCGACATCGGCCATCTCCACATCTTGAACGTGGCGGGTGATGGTGAGCTGGACGCGGCGTTGTGTGCCGTCCAGTTCTGTGAGAAGCAGCCCACACCGCTGCACCGCCTCGATCTGCGCCGACCAGTTGCCGATCAGTGCGACGTGGGCGACGGCGCTCAGACGGCTGGCAAAGAGTGTGCCCATCGCGCCGATGCCAAAGATGGCGACTCGCAACGGGACATCAGGCGCGGAGTGCGGCGTCGCCATAGAGGAACTCTTGCAGCTCGGCTTCGTCAGTCTTATAGGTGTGGGCTTGGTCGGGGAATGCGCGCGCTTCCACGTCGGTCACATAGGCGCGCAGCGCCGTCAGGATGGGTTCGCGCAGTTCGGCATATTGTTTGACAAACTTGGGTTTGAAGCCGGAGAAAAGGCCGAGCATGTCATGGAAGACAAGCACCTGACCATCGCAGCCCGCGCCTGCGCCGATGCCGATGGTGGGGATGTGAAGCCGTTTGCTGACGGTGGTTGCAACCTGGGCTGGAATCGCTTCGAGAACGAGCGCCAGACAACCTGCCTCCTCCAAAGCCAGCGCATCTTCGAGCAAGCGTTGGGCCAGCTCGCTTGTCTTGGCCTGGACCCGATAGCCGCCCAGTTGCGTGGCCGTCTGCGGCGTCAAACCAGGTGGGCCGAACCGACCGGGGAATCCCGGCCCGGGACAAATTGCATGAACCGTCTCGATATGTTCGACCGCCTTCGAGTTGATGCTGTCCATGCGACCTTCCTTGATCAGGCGACCCGCGTTCAGCACAGCTTCGTCGCGGTTGACCTGATAGGAGAGGAAGGGCATGTCGCCGACCAAAAAGGCCGCTTTGCACCGCGGGCGACGGCTCGGCAATGGTGCAGCATTTCGTCCATCGTCACGGAAACGGTGTCGGGATAGCCAAGCACGGTCATCGCCACCGAATCGCCAACCAGGATCATTTCTGCGCCGGCCTCGTCGACCAATTGCGCGCTCGGGTAATCGTAGGCCGTGATCATTCGCGAATCGGTCGACCGTCTCGGCTTCGTTGGCACTCGGAGCGACTGGAATCGTGACCGTTGTCTGGCATGGTGTGACTCTCGGTGAGAAGCGCGCTGGCTGGCAAAGGGCAAGAAAGCCGTCTATGGACGTCCGATCAGTCCCACGGCGTCGATGTCGTTGAAACCCGGAACCGCGCTCGTGTCCAGCGTAAGCCGCAGGCTGTTCGTCTTGAACGCGGGCGGCGAGAAAAACGGGCTGAAGACACCGCTCTCGCCGGCGGTGGTGTCCGCTCCCTGCCAGAGCGTGACCCAACTCCCGACGGCTGGGTCGTAGGCCTCCAGCAGGGTCACCGCGCCTGGGTTGAAGGTCTCATAGATCTCCACCGCGTGGGGTGTTACCAGATGGTCGTAGGTCAGGTCAAGGGTGACGACGCCGCTATCAGCGTGGCTTGTGACCAAGCCGTCGCGGCATCTCCGGCCACCCGGGTGTCGGGTTTGCCGGTTGCCTGCTGGGCTGAACCTTCGGACTCGCTGCGCTGGCTACTGGCTGTCGCCGAGTTGGCCCATTGCTCTCCCAAGAGTTCGGCTGGTTGCTCAAGCCGGGTCAGCAGCAGATAGTCGCCGCCCACGCCGGGCAATGCGCTCACGCTGACCTCGTACAACCCAGGGCTTTCGATGCGCTTGCTCACGATGGCGGTGGATCCGCCGCCGGGGTCGAAGGCATAGGCTACCTGTTCCCCGCGCGAATCGTACGCTGCAATTCCTAAACCTAGATCAGTCCCCGGTGCCCCGGCCAGGAGCACGCTCAAGAGCTGGCCAGAGCCATCAATTGGCAGCAGATGCACATCTGTTCCACCGGCCTCGACGCTGCCCCACGTTGCCCCATTGAGATTGACGCTGGGTGCGCCGCCAGCTTCTGCCGCGGCGATGGTAAAGGAGCCAGGGCTGCCATTGCTCAACACGGTGACGTAATACAGCCCGGCATAGGGGGCAACGAATTCGAGGCTGTCCTCCGCCCCCAATTTGTAGCTGCGCCAGATCTCCTGCTCGGGCTGCATGCCAACGCTGATATCGAAGTTGGCCGCTTCGGATTCGGACTGAGCCGCAAGCTGGACCAAGGTGCCAGGCAGCGTCACCTCGAATCGGTAGGCGGCGCTCTCCTCGCCTTCGGCAAATGCACCGGTTGTCGGCACACCATTTTCCAGAAACGGCAACGGTTCGCCTGTCAGCCCGTCAGCCGACAGGGTGAAGGGAATATCCTCGGTCACGGCCAGGTCGGTTTCGACAAATACATAGTAGAGGCCAGCGGGCACATTCTCCAGCGCCAGTGTGGGCGCGCCCGAGCTAGATGCTGCAAACGCGCCCCCGCTCAACTGGTCGACCATCGTAATTGTCAGACCGGCGGTGTCGGAGTCGAGGAGTAGGCGGAGTTCGGTCAGATCTTCGGTCAGCTCAAGTTGATAGACCGTCTGTGACGAACCAACAGGAATCGCGCCCTCTATGCTCTCGCCCAGAGTTAGCGGTGTGGGTGGCCCACTCAGAAAGACGATGAGCGTGAAGCGAGAACGCCGTTCCGCCGGCTCGACCGTAATGCGGTAGTCGCCACCCTGGGTCCAAAGCGAGAGCAGGCTGGCGTCGTCGGTGCTGATGGTTTTGGCGACAGCATCATTTCCTTGAGCGGAAAGAAAGAAGCGGTCTTCCGGGCCAGGTTCGATGAAAAGCAGGATCTGTCTGGGATAGTCAGTCGCCGGGATCGACAGGTCTGCGTAGCGGGCCTCGCTTACATCCGTTTCGTTGTAGATGCTGCCAGAACGAAGTACGCCGGGCTGATCAGCATCCGCTGTCATGGCGCCCAATTCACCGAGCAAGACAAAGGAGAGGTTCGCTGTATCGACGGCCAGGAATTCGAACGTGTACAGCCCGCTTTCGAGCGCCAGTTCTGTGGTCTCGAAGATGCCATTGACCAATTCATCGCCGTTTGGTCCTGTCACAACCAGATCGAAGGCCAGCGCTTCTTCTTCGTTGTCAGTTGTCAGAAGATAGTTTGTGCTGGCCGGGGCTTCGATTTGGAACTCAGCGGACGCGCCGATCTGGAGGTCTCGGAAGACAAACTGGCCCAACTCTACGGTCTGGGGAGGAGATGGCTCGGCCTGGCTCAGCGGTGCGGCCAAGCCAATGGACGGCCAGAACGCCATTGACAGCGCCAACAGGCCGAGCAGGGCCAAACCGGCCCAAATCTGGTGCAGAGCGGGCAGCCTCGATCTGGCATGTTTCATCATCGATTGTCTCCTCCTGCCCATTGTCGTATATTCACGAATCTTTGTAGGGACTCGGCGCAACCCTATCTGCCGTCCGGCCTTGTGTTTGTCCATCAGTATACACCGCGTTCGAGAATTTTTCACGTTGTCCAGGCTACTCGAGTGCCTCCCAGCATGGCGAGCGACTTGCCGGAAGGGGGCGAGTGCACTCTCGTATCACAAGATTCGGACGACCCCATCCAGGGAATCTCGTTGCCCTCTATTTTGGATAGACCCAGGGTGCTCCAAGTTCCTCTTTAAGGGGGAGGTCGTCCCAATTGCGGTTCTTGCCGTCGGGTACGAAGGGCGACACCGTCGTTGTCCGGTCAAATTGACACTTTACTGCATTCGGTAGACAATAAATCTTTGTGAAAAATCTTCGCCCAAAACCGGAGCAACGTTCCGTTTCGAGGCGCAAGGTTCGTTTTGTGATATACCTTCGTGACACAACGACGACGAGGTGAAGTTTGTTCGACTATACGCTTGATGGCGGATGGCCTACCACCTATCCGACGGTCTGGAGCAGGACGCCAATCCAGCCATTGGCGCCGGATCTGTTGACCCCTTTCAGTTATAGCATCCTGAATGAAATTGCAGGTCGCGCTTGGTACCAATATTATGACCGGCTTGGCTTCGAGCCTAAGCCGCGCTCCCGCGTGGTCCAGCAGCTTGACGGCTTACCCTATCTCAATCTATCGCTTTTTGCCGAGCTGGAGGCCACACACGCTGGCATCCAGCCGCTGACTTTGCGCGTCAACGGTCAACTTCAGCCGATCGCAGCCTGGGAAAAACCTGGGCTTTTGGCGGCGTTGAAGATCGGGCGAAACCAGAAAAAGATCGACAACCTGCTCGTGTCGATGCGGAGCGAGCAAGAGTCGATCACCGTCAAGGCTCGGCAATGGTTTATCAAGACCCAGGAACTCAGGTGGAGCCAAGCCGAGGTGCTCCAGGTGATGGAGGAGATCGAACGCGTCGGCAACGCTCCGATGCAGCTCTATCTGGCTGCTCGCCACAATCTGGAACTCGTATTGAACCAGGTGGTCCGGGCGACGTTGGAAACGAAGCACTTTCCGCAAAATGTGGCGATGATCAACGCTGCGCTTTCAGGTATGCGGGATGTGCATGAATATCGCATCGGCGCCGACCTGGTCGAGCTCAGCAAAGCTGTTCAGGATCGGGCAACGGTCATCGCGTGGCTCCAATCGGGCAAATTTGAGAATTGGCGCCAAAGCCTGCCGGACAAGCGGACACTCCATGCACTGGAGGATTTCTTGACCAAACATGGTCACCGCGCGGCTGCCGACGGCGAGATCCGTTTCCCGCGCTGGCACGAGGATGCCAAGCCAATTCTGCGCGGCCTTGAAGCCTGTTTGAAACAAGAGGCTCGGCTGCCTGCAACGGTTTCTGCCAGTCAAGGTGTGCAGAGACTCTTGTCTCTGGTGGATGCCAAGCAGCGCAACGCGGTCGAGCTATCGTTGCGAAAGATGCAGGAACTCATCGAACTGCAAAGCCAGGCCCTACATGCCTTCAGCTATATTTTGGCGGGCACCCGTCGCTGGGCGCAGGCCGCGGCTGCGGAAGCGATGGCCGATGGTCGGCTGACTACATTGGACGATCTCTTCTTTTTTGAACTCGAGGAGATCAAGCAGATGATGACCGGCGAGTGGAACATCAGCGCGCTCGACGAGATTCACGCGACAGTTCGCACACGCCGCGCCGACTTTGGCCGCTGGGCCGCGACGAAACATGGCGCGCTCCTGGTTGGCGAGCGTGAAGCGCATCTCATCGGGACTGGCCTTCCCGGCGCCGGTGGAAATGCGGCGGGCCCCTTGCGCCGCCGGGAGATCACCGAGGTAAATGGTTGTCAAGGCGCAGTTGTTGGCGTATTCTATTTGGGCAACGCCAGTGCGCTTTCGCTGCCGGTGGCGGATGGATTTGTGGCTGCCAATGGTACACCGGTCGATCCCCTGGCAGTGGCGGCGCGGCCGTGGCATCGACCGGTCGTGCTGGCGCTGGGCGATCGATATGAAACGTTGACCGATGGCGCACAGACCGCGATTGACGGCGACGCCGCTGTCGTTGACCAGTAGGGTAAGCGCGCGACAGGAACAGCAATGACCCAAGAATCATCCCAGGCCGCCACTGAAGCAGTTTCCGCCGAAGCTCTCTCCTCGACTGAACCTGTATTGATTGAACCAGTGTTGGCTGAACCTGTGGACCGCGGTGACAATCTGGTGCTTTCGGTCGTGATTCCACTCTTCAACGAAGAAGAGAGCATTCCTCATCTCCATGCTGCCCTCTCCGAAGCGCTGGAAGCCTATGGCAAGCCGTATGAGATCATCATCGTGGATGATGGCTCCAAAGATCGCAGTTTTGCCCTGTTGAGCGAGCTGGCGCAAGAGGACAATCGGCTGATCGTGGTGCGGCTGCGTCGAAATTTTGGCCAGACCGCGGCCTTTGCCGCCGGTTTCGACCAGGCTCGCGGCGAGGTCATCATCACCATGGACGCGGACCTGCAGAACGACCCCAAGGATATCCCGTTGCTCATGGCCAAAATGGACGAGGGCTACGACATCGTCAGCGGCTGGCGCAAGGATCGTCAGGACCGTTTCCTGGACCGCAAGCTCCCCTCCATGATCGCCAATCGCCTGATCTCCAACGTGACCGATGTGCAGCTTCACGACTATGGCTGCTCGCTCAAGGCCTATCGCCGCGATGTGCTTCAGCATGTGCATCTCTATGGCGAACTGCACCGCTTCATCCCCGCCTTGGCCAGCCAGGTCGGCGGCACCGTCACCGAGGTTCCCGTCGACCACCACGCCCGCCAATTTGGCGCCTCGAAATATGGCATCAGCCGCACGGTGCGCGTCGTACTCGACCTGATCACGGTCTGGTTCCTAGGCTCCTACGCCACGCGACCCTTGCACGTCTTCGGCACCATGGGGCTGATCTCGGCAGGTCTGGGATGCCTTGCTGGCATCTACCTCACCTTTGTCAAACTGTTCATGGGGCAGAACATCGGGGGTCGCCCCATGCTGCTCCTGGCAGTGTTGCTGGTGGTAGTGGGCGTGCAGCTGATCACCATGGGGCTGCTCGGCGAGATGATCATCCGCACCTATCACGAAAGCCAGAACAAGCCGATCTACATCATCCGCGAGGTCGTCTCCAACCGTGCGCCGAAGCAAACCTCTTGACGTGGACACCCCCTCCCGTGCAACGCTCATCCGACGACCACCCCGACACACATCCGCCTCGCCAGTGGCTGATCTGGGCCTTGCTGGTTGTCATCGTGGTGGCCGCGGCCCTACGCCTCTGGTCGCTGGATAATCTGCCGCCGGGTCTCTTTTATGATGAAGCCTTTAACGGCGTTGATGCGCGCGGCGTGCTTTCCGGCGAAAATCGCCCTCTCTATTTCACCGGCAACAATGGCCGCGAACCGCTCTACATCTATCTGCAAGCGTTGATCGTCGCACTGCTCGGCCCGAACGCCTATGCGCTGCGCTTCACCTCCGCGTTGATCGGCATCGTCACCATCCCGCTGACTTTCTTGGCCGCGCGCACTCTCTTTGCGATGACCCCGACCGACGAGCCGAATCAGTTGGGTCCAATCTCGCCCGAATGGCTGGCGCTCTTTGCGGCGGCGGGGCTGGCCATTTCCTACTGGCACGTGAACCTGAGTCGGCTCGGCTTTCGCGCCATCCTGCTTCCGCTTATCAGCGCGCTGGCCCTGCTCTTTTTCTGGAAGGCCTGGGTGGGTGGGCAAAGGCGTGACTTCGGGTGGGCGGGCTTCTGGTTTTCCTTGGCCTTCTACAGCTACACCGCCGGCCGGCTGATGCCATTCACGGTGATCCTGTTTGTGGTCGGCGAATGGATGCTTTCGTTGGTACGTCGCAGCGATGCAAGCGCTTCCCGCGATGCTTGGCCGACGCGCTGGCGCGGACTGGTCTGGATGGCGGTCGTCGGCCTGATCTGTCTGGCGCCGTTGCTCTTTGCTATCGTCCAGAATCCGGTGATCCTCTCCTCGCGCACGGCCGATGTGTCGATCCTGGTCAAGGGCACTGAAGGTATGCCCGAAACACCGCTGGCGCGGCTGGGGGTGAATGTCGTCAACACGCTACGCAGCTTCTACGACCGCGGCGACCTCAACCTGCC
>JAAUPU010000093.1 GCA_012032975.1 Caldilineaceae bacterium
CCCTCGCCGACGCGACCGTGGTAACGGTCGATGATCTCCTGCCGGTCCGAGCCGATCAGTATCCTGCGAAATGCTGGCTGGACCAGATAATCCCACACCTGTTGCACCGGCATGTCGATCTCGGCGGCGACCTGGAGGACGATTTCGTTGGGCGGGATGGTGACGCGCAGCGATTCCTTCTTGGCAGCCCAGACCGGGTGCATGTCCTGGATCCAGACTTCCACCTCACCCAGATGTTCGTAGCTTTCCCGCTGGGAGATCAGCGATTCGCAGAACTCTTCCAGCCCCAATTGGACAATCGCGGCGTCGGTGTAGAGCGTGTAGGCGCGGAAGCCGGTCTGTTCGGTGACGTGGTTCTTGAGCAGCCGGTGGATCAGGTTGACATCGCTGCCCACCAGTTCATCGTGGCCGCCCAGTTTCTGGATGCCAAACGCGCCGTGGTGGACGAAGAACTTCAGGTCGAGCGAGGGGATGTTGGCGCAGGCGTTGCAATGGCAACTGTTGTTGAGCACCATCAGCTCGATGGCGCGGCGGAACGCGACGTAGGTATCCTCGATCAGTTCGATGAAGGTCTGCCCTTGCAGCGCAACACCTTGCAGCGCATAGCTGATCACTGCGTCGCCGGCCGTGCGCGAGATGGCCAACGGCGGTCGCGTGTGGTCGATGAGCAATTCGAGCAACGTCTGCAAGACCTCCTGCGCATGCTCCAGTTCAGAGTCGCTCAGGTATCCGGTGTAGCCGGTGATGTCGGCGATCAGCAGGTAGCCTGTTTGGGTGGAGCGCATAGCGTTGTTCCTTATCAATTGGGCGTGTTCAAAGTCAGTTGACGTGTAGGGGCACGAGGTGGGCGGGGAAGCAGGCGCCGGAGACAACGAATCTCCATCCCCGCCCACCTCATGCCCGTACGGTTCATCCGTTCAACCCATTTTGAACACACCCATATCAATTCTGCATTCAGCAGCGATGTTTGACCTTAAAGTCGATTCGATTTGGCCTGGTAGGAAGCGTTGTCGTCTGGATTGAGTTCTGCGTGTGATACAATGGACTCAAGCAACTGTTCAGCCTTCACGATAAATGCATGATACAAATTCGACGAATATCTTCTGGCACACTTCGTGAAAATCGAGTCATTTGTGACAGCGCTTGAGCGATTTCGAACTCGAGTTGACTAGACTTCTTGTCAGGCTATTTTTTGCGGGGAGGCAGCGATGCAAGAACTGGATCGTATTACCTTCGACCCAAACATCATGGGTGGTCGCGCTTGCATCCGTGGGATGCGCGTTACGGTTTCATTGATTTTGAATCTGGTGGCCAACGGTCAACAGATAGAGCAAATTCTGGATGACTATCCCTATCTTGAGCCTGAAGATATTCGCCAGTCACTACGCTACGCCGCGTGGCTGGCGGAAGAGAGCATTCACCCAGTCGCTGTATTCGCCCCATGAGATTCCTGGCGGATATGGGCGTCTCGCCAAAGAGTGTCGAAGTATTGAGAACACTCGGCTACGACGCAATTCACCTGGTCGAGGTCAGACTGCACAGACTTTCCGATCAGGAGATCCTACATCCGTGCCCACCTTTGATGAACTTCTTTATCGGCTACTGCTGGGTGTGATTCGCGATAAATATGGCTCGTCGCCTCTTGATCGCCTGCGCCAGGACCGAGCAGCGATGATCGCCCAGTTTTCCCCAAAGATTACTCCATTACTGGCCGATCTTGAGAACTACCCGAACTTGACCCTGGTAGATATGACGGCGACAGATCTGGCTGCTATGCATCGCTATATGCGTCGATACAGACTGCTTCCCCGCGATGCCCTTCACCTGGCCGCCATGCAGAAAGTAGCATGCTTCAACCTGGTCAGCCAGGACGCGGATTTCGATGTCGTTCCCGAAATCCAACGGTACGTGCTGAGCCATGTTGTTTCGACGGGTGGCGGCGCTGCTTGCCGGGGGGTCCCTTGGGCCCACGTGTTGGCAAAAGCAGCAAGCAACGCCGCTACGAGCATCCCTCAAGATTGGGTCGACCAAGCAGCACAGCAGTAACATCCAGCTTGAGTTTCGCGACTGATTCAACTCACCCTGTGGTACCTCTGGACAGAAGTTCTTCCACCCTCGTCCAGTCTCCCTCATGTCTTTGGAATGACCACCGCTGATCCAAACTATGGCGGTCGCGACTCGGTCTGGGGAAACTACCGTTCATCTACGTCGTTCAAAAAATCTCCGACAATCTGTAAATAACTGTCTGTTTCTTCGAGGTGCGCCATGTGCGCACTCTGCTCGAAGATGTGCAGGCGAGAGTTGGGAATGCCCTCATTCAACCTAGCCGCGCAATTGGGGGTCGCCTCGTCGTAGCGCCCGCAGGTAACCAGCGTCGGTACCGTGATTTCTGCCAGCCGGTCGCTACGATCCCAATCCTTGAGGTTGCCAGTGATGGTAAATTCGTTGGGGCCTTGCATGTTGACGTAGACGACAGGATTAGCCTGGGCATTGGCGACGGTGCGCATTAGCGGCTCTGGCCAGGGGTCCATCCGGCAGATGAAGCTACCATAGAAGGCCATCATCGCTTCCTCGTATTCCGGATTTTCGTAGTCATCCACTGCTTCATAGCGTTCCAGCACGCCCAGAATTTCGGGAGGAAGCGTGGCTTTCAGCCGGCCTGTTTCCTCTGCAAACTGGGACAAACTGGCGCTTGTGCTGGCCAGCGTCAGCGATTCGACGCCCGCGGGTTTGCTCATCATGTACTCGATAGCCAGCCATCCGCCCCACGAATGTCCCCACAGATGGATCCGGTCCAAACCCAATGCGGTGCGCACCGCCGCGACCTCATCCACAAATCGTTCGATGCGCCAAAGTGAAATATCGTCGGGTTGTTCAGATTTGCCGCAACCCAACTGATCAAAAAAGATGACCGGGCGCTGGCCGGTCAGCGCCTCCAGCGGCTCGAGGTAATCGTGGCCCGTTCCAGGGCCGCCATGTAGCGTAAGCAGCGGTACGCCATTGCCTTTTCCTACGATCTTATACCATACACGACCCCCAGGAACATCTACGTAACCGTCACCGATCATGACAACCTCCTTTTGGAGAATCAATGCCCATACGAGATGGCTCACTTCGAGTCAATCAGAACTGGTTCTCTACGAGGTCACACCATGGAAACCACCCTCTCATCCTTCTTCGCAACACATCGTAGAACGCTACCGACCTGACTCGTTTCTGTGCGCATGTATGCACACAGATGCGCAGGAACGTGCCAAGTCGTTCTACGGTCGTTCTTCGCGGCTACGCGACTTCGCGTGAGATTCGCACCAAGAATCAACTCACCTCGCGATACGCCTGACACAGAATCTCCTCCACCTGCATCCAGTCCCCCTCCACATCCTCGGAATAGCCGCCGGTGATGCGGTCCACGGTGGCGGCCGCCTGCGCCCGTAGTTCGGCGGAGCGGCGAATGGCGTCAGCGGGTGCATCGAAAAGCGCCGTATGCAATCGTTCCAGCGACGCGACCATCGGCTCGATATCGCCGGCATGGTCGGCTGCAAGCTTGCGATCGATGGCCAGCTTGCGATGCACAACCCAGTAGTCCATTTCAAGCGTGGAGAGCGTGGCCGCGTCGGTCTCGATGCCGGCCGCGGCCCGCGCCTTTGCGTAGTATCGCTCCAGGTGATCGGTAGCCGCCGGCACGTCGTTGTCCACGGGTGCAAAGGCAACGCTGGCGCGCACCACATCGATGGCTGCGCCGATCGCGGTGGGCAGCGACATGCGAAACTGTTCGCGATTGAGTTGAACCATCAACCACAGAACGTGCAGCCAGTTGCGGTCGTAGTAGGCCTGCCACCCCGATTTTTCGTAGTAGGCAACCGCATTGGGGTCGAAGCGATTTTCTTGCGTCATACCTCGCCCATTGGCACCATCTACTACTTGATTCCCGCACGCGGCAGCTGGCTGCGCCTGCACATAGGCTGACGTCTGATCCGCCGCGCCAACTGCCGATACGGTTGCTGTCAGAATGAGCAGAACGAAGATGCATGCTTGTACTCTGCTCAATAGGATCATCTCCTCAGCGCGCGGCTGAAAGTCAACAAAACTTAATCCGCGGGCTGGATATTCTGGTTCATGCGAAATATGTTTGCCGGATCGACCTGCTTCTTCAGACGCGCCAACCGATCATATGCCGATCCGTATGCCGCGCGGACCCGTTCGTGGCCTTCGTCCGTCAGTTCGTTGATATAGACGGCCGCTGGCAAATAGGGCGTCAACGCCTCCCACAACTGGCGCGTCCAGCTGATGTTGGCATCGTCCTGGTCTGGATCGACCCAGCCTGAAATTGCGCTAAAGGAAAAGTTCGCGTCGCGATACTGATAGGCAGTCGCCTCCCGATCCGTGCGAGCGACCGCACCTCCCATTTGCACGAGTAGAATCGCGGTCATGGGCGATGGGACGCGGCCATAGTAGTCGATCAGCACATCGATAACCTCATCGCTGATCTCGTCTACGAAATTGGATTTGACATAGTATCGGTTGCCAGGAGTTGCCACATGATCCAGCATGGACTGCACGGCCGGATAGGGCATCACACCAATCTGCTCCATGACGACGGTCCCCATCTTGCGGAGATCTTCGACGTGATGTTGGCCCGCCTCTGGGTCGCCGGCGTAGCAGAGGCCGATGCCCAGGGCGGGATGTCCATCCGGTGTGGTCAGCAGAAAAGTGGTAGTGGTCAACTCGTCTGGTGTATCGGACAGATAGCTGCGCAGGGTGCGCAGCACCGTCGCCGCTTCTGGCAACGGATAGGCAATCAGGCCGCCGAGCACCATAGACAGAGGGTGCAGCCGATAGGTGAACTCGGTGACGATCCCAAAGTTGCCGCCGCCGCCACGCACTCCCCAGAAGAGTTCCGGGTTCTCTTCCGCGCTGGCCTTCATCGATTGCCCGTCCGCGGTGACCAGTTCGACGGCTTGCAGATTGTCGCAGGTCAGCCCGTGCTTGCGCATCAGCCAGCCGATCCCACCGCCCAACGTCAGACCTGCGATGCCGGTGTGCGAAATCTGGCCGCCGGTGACCGCGAGACCATGCTCGTGGGTGGTCTGGTCGAATTCCCCCCAGAGCACGCCAGGTTGGGCGCGTGCAATGCGTTGTTGTGGCTGCACATCGATCAGCTTCATCGCCGCGAGGTCGATCATTATGCCGCCATCGTTGACCGAATGGCCTGGAAAGCTGTGGCCGCCGCCGCGCACCGAGATGAGTAAATCATGTTCACGTGCGAAGGCGATGGACGCGGCCACATCCTCGGCGGATTCGCAACGCGCGATGATGGCTGGTCGCCTGTCGAACATGCCGTTCCAGATCTTGCGGACCTGGTCGTAGCCTGCGTCACCGGGGAGTAGGGTCTCTCCGCGGATATGTCCTTTCAACGTGTCCAGCCGGGCCGATTTCAAGGTTGAGATAGTCATCAAGTTTCTCCTGGATGGGTTCGATTGCGAATTTTCCCCAACCCCAGTCACGATTGACCGGGGATCACACCCAACTGCTGCATCATGCTCAGCTGGTCGAACTGTTCCCAGTGCTCGACCACCTGGCCGTTCTCGAAACGGTCGATTGCGATGCCGGTGATGCGCACCTGCTTGCCCGTAGCGGGGATGCCCATGAATTCGCCTTGATGTGTGCCGTGGGCCATCCAGCGCATCGCGACCCGTTCACCTTCCTCGATAATATCTTCGGCGTGAAGGTGGATGTCGGGGAACGCGGCGAAGAATGCTCCGGCTAACATTTTACGACCTTCAAGGCCAGCCGGGACGCCCGGCGGCAACGCTTGGTCGACCAGGTTGGCGCTGAAGTAACGGTCGAAGGCTGCCATATCCCGACCGTTGAAGCCATCTTCAATCCATCGCTTTGTAATGCTTCCATTCCGATAGCTCGCCATAACATGTTTCCTTTCATGCTTGCAAAAGCTCTAGACATCTCATACACAACTGAGTATTGGCACTGAGGCAAATAGCCTTCGTCGACCGAAGTCACCACGCTACTCAGGAAACGCTCCCAATTGCCTCAGCAATCCGACAAAGTCAGATTCGCTCCAGCGCTCCACGACTTTGCCGTCGGCAAAGTGCAGGATGGTCATGCCGATCAGCACAACATCTTTGCCGGTCGGCGGGATGCCCTGGAATTCCCCTTCGTGGCGCATGTTCATATGAAACCGCGCCGCAATCGAGTCACCTTCGGCGATGACATCATCCATGACCAACGTTGTGCCAGGGAAGGCGGCGAGGACGCCACCGTAGAAGAGTCGCGCGCCATCTACACCCGGCGGCAGGCCGGGTGGTAGAAAGTGAAGAATGGCATCGTCAGCGTAAAGCGTCAGATAGCCGTTGAGGTCCTGTGCATTCCACGCGGCGACAGCCCTGTTCAAGACGTCGATATTCGTATTCTTGCCCATTGTAAGTCGTTCGCTTTCTATCCTATGGTCAGCATGGATCGGCTGGAGTGGAGCGTGCGGGAGTCTGCTTCTGCTAGAAACCGGACTCCCACACACTCAGAGTTGGAGGTCAATCACATTGCCGAATGGCGTCGGCTCCTGGCGCGCGAGCGCCGACCGGTCCGCGAACAGATCGGTAAGGAATCTCAACTATTCGATACGCAGGCTCGCGATGATCTGGAAGCAGTGGCTGGGGGTGAAGATGTCGGCGCCGCCCAACTGATCTCCCCATTTCTCCAACGTCAGATCGGCGCACATATCGGTGAGTGCATTGAGGTAGCTCTCGAAGAGCAGCCACTGGTTCTCGAAACCGACCTCCATCCCAATCGCAAAGAAGTCCACCGTCTGCAATGCTTGGGTCGCGTTGGCGACCATGTCCATGACATACTCGCGCTGGATCTCCACATCCTCGCGCGTGCCTGTGCGGGTGAGATGGCCGCCGACGAAGGTATCGAAATCGTAGGCAAGCGTGGCGTCGTGGGCCTGGATAAAGCCGGGCACATCTTCCGCCAGGGCCAGGTCGCGGAACATGGACCAGCCGGGGAAGACCACGTCCACCAGCATCAGCAGCTTCTGCTTTGGTGCATAGATGAAGATGTTGCCTGCACTGTGGTTGATGCCCAGATAGTCCAGTTCGAGCGTCTGATCGCCCACTTCCAGGGTCAGATGATCGCCGAATGTTTCTGTGGGCAAGGGCACGGGCGCACCACCAAGGAAGATGCCGAAGGGAAGCTCCCGTTCGCCATGCCCGCGCCGAGTTCGGCCAAGCGTGCGGCGGTCTCTTCCTGGGCAATGTAGACCGCATCTTCAGGGTAGATGCCTGCCGCGCCGATGTGGTCGGCGTGGGCATGGCTGTAGATCACGTGGGTGATCGGCTCGTCGGTCACTTCGGCAATGGCAGCCAACGCTTTCTCGCCGATGGTGGGCGGTGCATCGACCACGATGACGCCTTCGCCTGTGACCATGAAAATCATCTGATAGGAGCCATCACTTACGACATAGAGGCCATCGCCGGCTTCCTCGATCCAGTACCCTTTTCCATGTCGAAGGCTGGACCCATTGCGGTCTCGGGTAGCGGTGCGGCTCCCGGCATCGTGGAATCGTCTTCCACCATCGCGTGGATGGGCATCCCGACCATCTCTGTCAGGCCGGGGACCATGATTACCTGGCCGGAACCCGGCGCGCCGACGCCGTTGACGCTGACGAAGGCATCGCCGTCTGCGTTGAAGTCCAACGAGGTGACGAAGTCCAGACCATCGACGACGACCTCAGAGTCACCGCCCTCGATGACCCGGATCACCGCGCCGCTGCTGGGCACCGGACCCGTTTCGGTGAACATGCCAAACTGGGTGGCGTAGAGGTTGCCATCCGGCCCCGTACGCAGGTCGGTCAACATGGTCAGACCGGTGGCGTAGTCGCTGACCGTGCCATCAGCCGCCACCTTGACGACCTTGGCGCTGCCGGGTACGAAGGCGCGCCCGAAAGCAAGCTGACATAGGTCTCGCCATCGGCGCCGATGGTCACCGCGGTGGGCACCGGGTCGGTCAGCAGTTGTCCATCGAAGTCCGGGTTGGGGAAGACGCCAGGCAGCGGATCGAAGACGGCCACGACACTGATCTCGCCCGTCTCTGGGTCAACGCTCTGGAGAGCGTTGGCGCCGGCATTGGCGACCCAGATCGCGCCATCCGGTCCGG
>JAAUPU010000094.1 GCA_012032975.1 Caldilineaceae bacterium
CTCTTCAACAGCCGGATGTGATTCTGCTGGACATCAACATGCCAAACACGAACGGGCTGGAGGCCATGCCTCGGCTACGCACCGCGGCGCCTACCAGCCGGGTTTTGGTGTTGACCATGCACGACGATGAGATGTACCTGCGCCAAGTATTGGCAGCAGGCGGTGCTGGCTACGTTCTCAAACAGGCCGCGGACAACGAGTTGCTGACCGCAATTCGCACCGTCTACAACGGCGGAACCTTTCTGCATCCAGCCCATGCTCAGGCGTTGCTTGCAAACGGGGGCGAAGCTGAAAGTCAAATCAAGGACGGAGATCTGCTGCGCCAGTTGAGCGATCGCGAAACCGAAGTCTTGCGTCTGATCGCGCTCGGCCATTCCAACAAGGAGACTGCCGAGATGTTACATCTCAGCGTCAAGACCGTCGAAACGTACAAGGCGCGGGTCATGGAAAAGCTCGAACTGCGCAGCCGCGCCGCGTTGGTCCGTTTCGCTCTGGAACATGGGTTGCTCCACGCCGAATAGCGGTAAAAAAACAGGTTCCGCCCGATATCGGACGGAACCCGTCAGGGGAGGAGTTATCAGGTCGAGCGAACGTTCAGTCGGCGCCAGCGGCAGCGGTATCGACGTTGCTCTGGGGTGCTGTTCGCCACGGCGTGCCGATCCAGCGCAGCAGGAAGTAGTCAAGTCCGTAGTAGCCGGCGACCTTCCAGGCGAACATCAGACCGATGGCGGCGATGAAGAGCATGGGATTGCTGCTCGCCGTGCCAGCCATCATGAAGTTCCAGTTCAGCAACGCACCAAAGAAGGCGGCAATACCCGTGAATGCACCCAAGATCAGCGCAACGCCGATCAACAGTTCACCGTAGGCAATCAGCGGCGCCATCCAGGTGTAGGCTTCGGCGTCCAACAAGATCTGCAAGAAACTTCGATACCAGTCGAAGGAGATGGCGGGTCGGCCCACTTCGGGGATCAGCACCGCGCTTTCCCAGAAGCCCTTGACCGCCATACCCGTGCTCACCCATGCCTCGTTGTCGATCTTGTGCAGCGAAGCATCGATCCATTTGTAGCCCACCCAAAGTCGCACAATCAGCCAGAACCAGCCTGCTCGCGGGTCTGCAAAGAGTTTCTGCACAAACGGCGGATCCTGGATCAACTCGTTCTTGCGATTTACAACGGCGCTCATGGTCTTTGCCTCTCTCTATGTGGTCGTTCAATTTTGCCGCTTCCACTGTTTTCTGTACTCCGTCAATCATACCCGGTGGACGATTGAAGTTCCATCGGGACTCTCCCGCATCAATTGACAGAGCCTGTAGGTGAATTCCCCTACAAACCCTGTCGCCCTGACCCACATCGCGCAACCGCCTTGCGAATGGCTACAACTCGCTTCTATAATAAGGACCAGACTGCCTCGAACTCAGAAGATTTCGGCACCCACCCGATGGCTGCGCTGCAAAAAGGTATTCAGCCACGAATTTCACGAATTGACACGAATTTTCTCTCTGGGGCCGACAAGGCAATTCGTGTTCTTCGTGAAATTCGTGGCAAAGAGGACTTTTTGCAGCAGGGCCATCCGATCAAAAAGGAGCAACAGCGTGGACGTACTTGGAATTGATATCGGTGGCAGCGGCATCAAAGGCGCGCCGGTGGACCTGGCTACCGGAGAATTGACGGCAAAGCGCCACCGCATCCGCACGCCGCAACCGGCCAAGCCGGAAAGTGTGGCCGAAGTCGTTGGCGAAATCGCGCGACATTTCGACTGGCGCGGACCGATTGGCTGCACCTTCCCAGGCGTCGTCCACCACGGCGTGATCCACACCGCGGCGAATGTGGACATGATTGGATCGGCGTGGACGGTGTCACACTGCTGGAAAGGACCACTGCATGCCCGGTGCGCCTGCTCAACGATGCAGACGCGGCCGGTCTGGCCGAGATGGGCCTGGGCGCCGGGCGCCATCAATCCGGCGTCGTGATCTTGCTCACGCTGGGCACGGGCATCGGCTCCGCGATCTTTGTGGAGGGACATCTTCTTCCCAACACCGAATTTGGCCATCTCCCGATTCGCGGCAAGATCGCCGAAGCGCGGGCGTCCGACCGCATCCGCACCGAGAAGAACCTCAGTTGGAAACAGTGGTCCAAGCGGCTGAATGAATTTCTAGGTCAGATGGAATTTTTCTTCTCGCCAGACCTCTTTATCATCGGCGGCGGCGTCAGCAAGAAGCACAGCGAGTTTTCCATTACTTGGAGACAACCGCCGAGTTGGTGCCTGCCCAATTGCTCAACGAAGCGGG
This sequence comes from Caldilineaceae bacterium, assembly GCA_012032975.1. The sequence goes on from JAAUPU010000094.1 coordinate 2,288, forward strand.
CATCGTCGGCGCGGCGTTGGCAGCCAGAGAGTTGGCGTCAAACGCATGAACGCGCCGCCCATCGACCAGCAAGTTACGTTCCTCTACACGCGGAACCTTGCCCAGACCGCTTCATTTTACGAGGATGTTTTGGGGCTAACGCTTGTACTCGACCAGGGGAGTTGTCGCATCTATCGCGTGGCCGGCGATGCGTTTGTGGGCTTCTGCCAGCGGGAGGAGGCGCCGGAACGCCCGGCTGGCATCATCTTTACACTGGTGACGCAAGAGGTTGACGCCTGGTACGACCATCTTCAGGAAAAGGGCGTTCTCATCGAGAAAGCGCCCGAAGTCAACGCCGCGTACAATATCCGCCACTGTTTCCTGCGCGACCCCAACGGCTATCTGATCGAGATTCAGAGCTTTCTCGATCCCAGGTGGCCGACGCCTGGCAAGTATCCTTGACGAGAAAGCTGTCGATAATCAGAGATTGGAGATTGGGGACTGGAGATCAGAGATTGAGCGACTTGATCCAATCCTACCCGAGACAGCCCATTCCCTAGTCCCTGCTCTCCAATCTCTACTCTCCAGTTCCTACTTCCCCGCGTTCACCATCTCGATAAATAATTCGTGCCAGCGCGTATCCTGGGTCAGTTCAGGATGAAAGGCAGTGGCCAGAATCGGTCCCTGGCAGACGGCGACGATGATCGACTCCTCATCGTCGCGAGTCAATCGGGCCAAGACCTCGACCTCGGGGCCGGCGCGCGTGATGGCCGGCGCGCGGATGAAGACCGCTGGACAGGGCGAGTCGCCCAGCTTGGGCACGGTGAGCATCGTCTCGAAACTGTCGGTCTGGCGGCCAAAATAGTTGCGATTGACCGTCACATCCAGCCCGCGCAACAAGGGCTGACCACCTTTCTTCTGCCCGGTCGCTTCCTCGGCCAGCAAGATCATGCCGGCGCAGGTGCCCCAGGTTGGCCGACCACGATGCACCCATTCGCGCAGCGGCCCCACCAAGCCCCACCGCTCCGCGATCAGCCCCATGGTCGTGCTTTCCCCGCCGGGAATGATCAGGCCGTCGATGGCCTGAAGCTGCTCTGGCCGACGCACTTCTACGGCCTGCACACCCAGCCGCCGCAAGATCGAAATATGTTCTGCAAACGCGCCTGCAAGGCCAGAACGCCAATGGTGATCGTGGATGCTTCTGTCGTCACAAGTTTTCTGCCGTTCCTGAATATAGAAGTCCGACCTGGGAACCCAGGTCGGACCGATTGTGGTTGTGCCAAATTGCTCGGGGGTAAGGCGGAGGGCTACCAGCCGCGGTGGCTACCAGCCGCGGTGCGCCATCTTCTCCTGCTCGGAGAGGGTGTCCAGGTTGATGCCGACCATGGCTTCGCCCAGGTTTGTGCTCACTTCGGCGAGCAACACCGGGTCATTGTAGTGGGTCACCGCCTGAACGATGGCGTGGGCGCGCTTGGCCGGGTCACCGCTCTTGAAGATGCCAGAACCGACGAAGACACCATCCACACCCAACTGCATCATCAGCGCAGCGTCTGCCGGTGTGGCCACGCCGCCAGCGGCAAAGTTGACGACGGGCAGTCGGCCCAATTCGGCGGTCTGCGCCACCAGCGGGTAGGGTGCGCGGATCTCCTTGGCATATGCGAACTGTTCGTCTTCATCCATGCTCTGCAAGCGCCGGATCGCGCCGTACACGCTACGCGCGTGGCGCACCGCCTCGACCACGTTGCCGGTGCCGGCTTCGCCCTTGGTGCGGATCATCGCTGCGCCCTCGGCGATACGACGCAGGGCCTCGCCCAGATCGCGACAGCCACAGACAAAAGGCACCGAAAATTTGTGCTTGTTGATGTGATGCTCTTCGTCAGCAGGGGTGAGCACCTCGCTCTCGTCGATGTAATCGACGCCCAATGCCTGGATGATCTGCGCCTCGACAAAGTGGCCAATGCGCACCTTGGCCATCACCGGGATCGTCACAGCTTCGATGATGCCCCTGATCATCTCGGGGTCGCTCATGCGCGAGACGCCGCCATCGCGACGGATGTCGGCTGGAACCCGTTCCAACGCCATCACCGCGCACGCGCCGGCCTCTTCGGCAATGCGCGCCTGTTCTGGCGTCACCACATCCATGATCACGCCACCCTTGAGCATCTGGGCGAGACCAGCTTTCACAGCAAAGGTGCCTGTAACCGCGCCGTTGCTCCCGTTGGTGTATTGGCTTTCACTGCTCATCTGATTTCTCCTTTAGAACCGTTGCAAAGAGACAAAACGTACCTTCCAAAGTGAGCGCCCAAGAACACGCCTGGCCCAGCCTTCCCATCCTCACACGTGAAATCACCCACCACGATGGCAGTCCGTAAACGACCGGCAGCCAACAAACGACGTGAACGATTTCCGAAGTTGATCCAACATTCTAAACGATCCGCGGTTATCCAACCAAAACGATTCTGATCATGCTCCAGATCGCCTGCTCCAGGCTGCCCAGGTCGTTGGCCGTGAGCCGCCCCCATTTTGGGTGCCGGGTAAAATCAGAAAGCGGCCAACAACATCCCGCTAGTCGCCAGGATCACGATGTAGCCCACCGCACAGATCGCCAGCAGCGAATAGTAGAGACGGCCGGGCAAGCTGCCCAATTGCACTCGCCAACCTTGCACTGCGGCCACCACAATGGCAACGGCCAGCGCAGCCAACAGCGGAGGAATGAGAAAGAGTGGGGCAGACCAGCCCGGCAACGCCGACAGCAACAGCAACATTTCATCGTTGAACGCTACATAGACGGTAACGGCCACAATGCCAACGGCAAACAGCATCATCAGGCCGACGAATAGCAGAACCAACAGTTGGCTCAGCCTGCGCAGACGGCGATGGGTTGGCGTCAGTTGTAGCGGCTTCTCCTGGGCGAGACGGACCAGATAGCCCAATGGCCACACAACCAGCGCGGAGAAGAGGCCAAGCAAGAATAGGCCTGCCATGACGATCTGAAACTGAGCAAAATCGCTCAACCGGCTCAGTTCGCCCAGGAAGCTGATCTTGACCGCATCGGCCGGCGCGAAGTTCGGCGATGGATCATCTGCGAGACAGTCAGAGGCTGGCGCTCGCATGGGCTGGGCCAGGAAGTCAGCCACAAGTCCATCAACACACGGATTGGCGTTGAGCGCGACGCCATGCCCGCCGAGCGGGTCGGTGAAGGTGTAGCTGTTGGCCAACGTCTGAGCCACCCGGTCTGCATTTGCAGGCGGCGTAATTGGGTCGAACCTGCCCGATAGGAGCAATGCAGGCACATCCGACACCACCGCTTCATCCACCTCCGCGGACAGGGCAGCCACCTCCCAAATCCGGCAATTGTCCGCATACTCCCCCAACTCCACCTGTGCATCGCGTGCAAAGCGGGGGCGAACACCTTCCAATGCTGGCCGCAAACTGAAGGAATCGACCTCCTCCGAGCAGACCACGGACTGGTAGAGACCGTCGCTCCAGGTGCGGTCGAAGACCAGGAACGGCAAAATCGTCTGGGCGAAGGTAAAGTCTCCCTCCGCCATATCCACAAACAGGCGCGGCAAGATCTCCGCGCCGCCATCCAGATAAAATATCTGGAAAGAAAAATCAATCAACTCATCGCCGCCGAAACGTACTTGGGCATTCTCGCCATTGTCTGGATCGATGATCTCAAAGAAGGCCGGTTGCTCATCCAGACGTTCGACCAGCGCAAAGAACTCTTGCTCCAGATTTGGATAGCCTTCTGCACAGGCCGGGCTTTCTTGGCAGGTCTGAAATAGTTCGGAAAAGACGCGTTCGATATTCTGCGGTACGTCGAGAATGAAGTCGGCCTGGGGCGGAACGACACCGTCGAGAATAACCGAACGAAGATGCTCGGGATGGTTGCGCATGAGGTGAAGGCCAAGCAGGGTTCCGTAGGAGACACCATAATAATTGAACGTCTCATAGTCCAGAGCGGCGCGCACCAGATCCAGGTCCGCAGCGCTTTCCAGGCTGTTGAAGGCGGCCAGTTCCACGCCGGCTGCGCCCAGACTTTGGCGACAATCACGGACTGCTTCAGCCAGAAGGGGGCGCGCCTCCTCGGATGACAGGGGCAACAACCCGGGCATCGCCTCCAGCAGTTCAGTACAGACCAGATTGGGCTGCGAGTAATAGGCGCCGCGCTGGTCGATGAGAACAATATCCCGGTCGGCTCGCAGCGGATGGCTCAACATCAGATCGAGAAACCCATCGATCGTCGAGCCACCCGGCCCGCCCTGCGCCATGAAGAGGGGGTCTGGTTCGGGTGCATCGCTCCAGCTCTCGAGAATGACCACGGCGACACGCACCGTTTGGCCGTCATCAGCGGACGGCCGAGCGTGACGAAGCGGAACGGCAACATATCCACAGACGATGCCCTCCGTTTCGCCAAGGTTCAGCCCAAACCCTTCGATGCAGTCAACTTGCTCAAATTCGCCACTTTGGGCACTGGCAAGATGCGCCAGCTGTGGCGCGGCCATGAGGCCCAGCGCGATCACAGTTGGCCACATGAATCGGTCAATAAGCTTCAGGAATGAGTTCATGATCTCCCGCACAGACGAACAAACGCCCGGCATCGCGCGACGCCGCGTTTGGCAGCGAATTGCGAGCAGCCTGGAACGTTGGCAACAGTCCGCTAGCAAGATGGCGACAAGCCGCCAGTCAACAAAGGCTACTCGTCAAAGTTATAGTCCTGGCTGATCTTCCACCATTTTACCGTGAGTTGAGCGGTGCCCAGACGTTGGTAGAACTCGACCGTGATCTGGTGGCTGCCCTTGCCGACGCCGTTGAAGTTGTTGCTCTTCTGCTTATAGCCATCGCTCCAGGCGTCGATAACAACCTGGCCATCAAGGTAGACACGCACGCCGTCGTCCGATGTGGTCTCGAAGGTGTAGTCGCCCGCGTCGAGATAGTAGTTGGCGACATAGCGTGCAGACCAGTTGGTGTTGTTGACGCCAGGCGCCGGCGAATTGGTCCCCCAGTTTTTGTCGATCGGGTAGGGGGTGCGCGGCTCGATCTGCGCATACACCGGGCTACCGGCCAGATCCGGGTTGTTCCAGTAGGTCACCTGCCAATCGCCGTTGCTGGGCACCGGCGGGGGTACGACATTTGACGGGGGTGGCGGAACCGGCGTTGGCGCGACCACATTCCCATTGATGGTCGCCCAGGTGAAGCGCACTACGGCCCCGCCATAGGCTTCGTAATATTCGATCTTGACTGTGTGGTTGCCCGCTGCGATGGCCACATCCACGCTGCTCGTGCGCTCAGTGCCATCCTTCCAATCATCGAGGACCAGCTGGTTGTCCACATAGACGCGTACGCCGTCATCGTATTGCAGGGTCAGACGATAGGTGCCGGCGGGGAAGTTTACCAGCCGTTCGAAGCGCGCAGAGAAATTGTCTGGCGGAATCTGTGGCGCTGGCGAACCCGCGCCCCAGTTGAAGTTGACCTCTGGCACCGTCTCGACAACAGCGGGCGATCCAGCAAGGTCGCGATTGGAGAAATAGGAAGCTGTCCAGCCTGCAACCACGGGAGGCGGCGCTGGCGTCGGGGTGGCCGCAGGCGGGGGCGGCGCGGATGCCTCGGTGACGGGGACATTGGCTGTGCTGCCGCTGACAGTTACCAATTGCGCAGCCACCCAACCGTTGAGCGCAGCCGAACACTTGAGTTGCCACCAGGTCGCAGCCAGATCGCGTCCCACCACGGGGCAGCTTTGGTTCAGTGTCAACTGGCCGACGACAGGATAGGCTGTGCTTGGCCCGCTGCGCACATTTAGGACCGCGGTAGCCACCGTCGCCACCGGTGAGTCGCTGATGGCCGGGGCGGTTGGCGTTGCAGTCGCCGCCGCTCCG
>JAAUPU010000095.1 GCA_012032975.1 Caldilineaceae bacterium
ACGTGGATCACGCCATTGGAGCCAAGCACATCCTTCACAACCAGGTTTGCACCGTTGACTTTGACGCTGTCTCCATCCACCTCGAAGCGGAGCGACTTGCCCTGTTGGGTAACCGCTTCCATTTGGTCAAAGATGTCCGTGGACATCACCTGACCTGCCAAAACATGGAAGAGCAACACGTCGGTAAGTGTCTGGAGCGGAAGCTGATCGACGATGCCCGCCCCAAGTGCTGCAAAGGCCGCGTCGGTCGGCGCAAAGAGCGTGAGAGGACCAGGGCCATTGAGCGCGGCCGATAGACCTGCCCGTTCCAGCGCCTGCGCCAAAGTCGAGAAGCCACTACCCTCGCTGGAGATAGCCTCGGCAATTGTCAAGCCACTGGTCGCGGCCGCGCATCGGTGGGGGCCGTCGTGGTCGCGGTCGTTGTTTCGGTGGTCGTCACGCCGGTCGTTTCGGTGATGGCAGCCGTATCCGTCACAGCGACTGTATCGGTCACCTCCACCGTGGTCGTCACTTCGGCGCTTGCTTCCGGCGTCGCGACTGGTTCAGGCGTGGCGGCAGGGGCTGGCGTCGCCGGTGCAGTTGTGCCTGCATCGATCTCGGCCTGCGTTGGCAGCCGAATCACATCGCCCACTTCAATGCGGTTGCAGTCGGCGATGCCGTTGAAGGCGCAGATGGCCTGGTACACGCTCACCTGCCCGTAGATGTCGCGTGCGATCAAGCCCAATGTGTCGCCTGATTGAACAGTGTAGGTGCCGCCCGGCTCGCCTTCACGGGTCGCGGTTTCGGTCGTGGTGTCATCGGTTGCAGTATCGTCCGCGGACACGGTGGAAGTTGTAGTAACAGTCGACGTCGTGGCGACAGTGCTGCTGACCGACATCTGGGCAGTCAACGACTGGCCGGAGTCGTCGATCAGAATGCCGCCATCCACGCGCAGCGTGTAGGTGCCGGGCACACGCGAGTTGTTGTAGACGATCACTGTGTACGGGCCAAAGCCGGAAGCCTTGAAGTTGGCCGTCCGTTCGCTGGTCCCGGTAAGCGTGTCCAGGTTGCCGGCAGCAATCGCATAGTTGCTCGGGCTTTCGCTGGTGCTGGGATCTCGATACGTTTCAAGACCAGCGGCGTCCAGCACCCAGAAATTCAAACGACGGGAAATTTCTGCGTTGTCCTGTGGCTCGGCCAGAAGCGACAGCTTGACCGCGCCGTTGTTCTCGCTTGGCTCCAGCCCGAAGAAATGCTGGTCATCTTGCTCCGGCAGTTCCCCCTTCAACTCTTTGGCTTCGACGACGCCCGGCTCCATCATCATGACGTCACTGCTCTCCGTGGTCGTGACTTCCACGGTCTCGGTCGGCGTGATCGTCTCGGTGCCGGTGACCTCGTCGCTGGCGGCGACTTCGGGTGTCGCGGTTGCGGTCGGGGTTTCGTCAGCATCCTCTTCGTCAGCTTCAGGCGTGACTGTTTCAGTCGCCTCGTCCTCTGCTGTTTCGTCGGTTGCTGTTTCGTCGGCCTCGGTGGTCTCCTCAGCGGTGGGATCGATCACCTGACCAGAGCCATCACTGATCGTGCCTCCGGTGGCCTTGATCACAAACTCGGCATCGGAAGAAGAACCGTTCGAAACGACAATGGTGTACTTGGCATCGCCAACTGTCTTGAAGGTCAGCGTCTGCTGATTTGAAGAACCATCGCTGACCGGGTTGCCAGCCGCTGTGTTGTTGTTGTTGAGCTGTCTGTCGCCGATGCTGTTGACCTGCTCTTGGGTCAGGACATAGACCTGAAGGCCATTAACCGCCGCATCCATGCGATTCCAGTCGATATCGAGCTTGATTGTCCCGCCAGGTGTATCGGCAACCAGCCCCAACCAAATCTGCGGATCATTGTTCGCAGGAGCAACGCCTGCGACTGTGCCGGACTCCAACATCTCCTGCGCCGCGGGTGCGCCGTAAACCGTCGCGCCGGCCAATGTCCCGACCGAGGCGACCGCAAGCAGGGCAATCAACAGGGCGGCGACAACTTGCTGGAATTTAGACTTTGCCATCTTTTTCTCCTCTAACTGATCGTTGGTTCAAGTTTCGATCAAGTTATGATTATGTACAGTAGACTGCTTTTCACAATAGAACAGAATCAACGGGATTGGTGCGTTTGGCATTGTGCAAGACAACTACATGCCAAAGCTACTTGCCTACCGATAGATGTTTCTGCATTCGTCTCTGGGCCTGTTGCGTCTCCTCTATTGCGCGTCTATAGGCCGCAACAGTGTGAAAGGAGAGTGCCGTACACAGGAGAGTGGTCGTGCAGAAATCAGACGCGCTACCTCATATTAACCTGCCTATTATACTCGCATTGGAAATGCCAAGCCAAATCGAATGCCAACTGAGTGACTACGCATTCATACGAATTGCCCATCGAAAAGCTACGGTGAAACGGTCGAAGCTGGCGATGCAAAGGTCAAGCCACGCACAAAATGTTCGCTGTAGTTGTAATCCTTTCTCACGACCCGCAGACGGAGGTCATAGCTCCCGGCTGGGAGTTGGCTTAGGTCGATGCGGGCAAGCAACCCCCCCTGCCGTTGGAAAGTTTTCGCTCACAAGGAAGGACCAGTCATCCAGTCCACTGGGCGAATAATAGAGCTCCCAGCGTAGGAAGTCGGGGATATTGGTTATGCCCGTCACCTCGACTACGCCGTTGACAAATGTGTCGTTCAACGGCGCTGTGATCCCAGGTTCTGGCACTTCGAGTTGTCCGCTGGCATCACGATTGGCTATCTGAAGATTGCGCAGGTGATATTCGTTGTAGTTGCCATCTCGAAAGACGATCCGCAGGCGCATATCATAGGCGCCATCGGGGAAACGCGTCGTGTCTAACGTATAGATCGGTTTCTGCCAGATCTGGCGATCATCGCCATGCAGCCAGACCCAATCCTCTGCACCGGCAGGCGACAAGAACAGTTCGTAGCGAGAAAAGATCTTGTCTACCGTGCCGTTGACCGTCGCCTCTATTGGCACGGAGCCGCGGAGAAAATCGGCGCTTGCTGGGTAGTAGAACCCTTGGCCACCAGGAACCCGGCTTGATATGTCCGGCGTCGGCGTTGGCGTCTCCAAGGGAGACTGAACGGACGAGATCGGTGTGCCTTCCGCGTTGATGACTGGCGTCGGTGTAGGCGGTGCGGCGTTGCGAATCTCCACGCTGCGCAAGAATGTGTCTTGATAGCCGCCGACCGAATCTACCGCACGCACACGAATGTCATAGCTGCCATCCGCAAATCCAGTTGTATCCAACTGATAGACCACATCTTCGCGCACGATTTGATAGTTAGTCTTCAACCACTGCCAGGCCTCCAGACCTGCCGGCGAGATAGAGACTTCGTACTTGAGGAAACCACGCAACAGCGCAGTCCCAAGAATGTCCGTGATACCCGCGATGGCATCGCCATCCTGTGGATGGGTGATCTCATTGACCACCCGGCGGCTTTTTGTCGGTGTGGCCGTGGGCGTGGTAGTGGTGATCGTTGGTGATGCCGTTGGTGTTTCTGTCGGCGTTTCGGTTGGCGTCGAGGTGGCGACAAAGCTATCCTGCGCCAACAACAGCGGCGCGGGCGAATCCAGCCATGACAAAGCGCCCACCGCCACAACGGCAATCGCGATCAGTACAAGCATAAATCGGCTGAAAAACGTGGCGCTTCTCGTCATGGTTCCATCCTCTTTGCCCGGCTATCGAAGCTCGACAGCACTAGCTCTGACGGAAAACGATGTGATGACAGGCGGCATCTGGCTCCTCGCCCTGGCGATGCTGCAGGACGACTGTGCTGCTCAGAGGGTTGCCCGCTTCATCGACGACATTGAGGAAAAATTCCTGGGGAGACGCCGAAAAAAGCGGAAAGTCGAAACGCCCCATATCGTCGCCGGCGTCCTTGCTAAACGCAATCGACTGATTCCCTGATTGATCGAAGAGCGAAAGACGCACGCCAGCCAGCGGCGCACCGGTTGCATCCAACACGCGTCCCAGGACATACTCGCCCGGACAGGCCGTGTCGTGGTAGACCGGCTGCGCGAGGACATAGTTTCCGCCCGGGCCGAGGCTCGGAACCGATTCACCTCCCACGATCAGAGCAACTTCGAGGGCGTCGGGGCTGGCAGTCTCGGCAATCCCAGGTTCGGCGGCTGCGGCCAGATCCACCAAAACACGAAGGCCAGCATCCGTCTCATTGGGTTCCATCGCCAACGCCGATGCTGAAAGATCGCCTAGCGAAGCGCATGGGCCAAGATGAATGGGCGCCGAACCGTTGCGTAGGCCCCAGGCCAGAACGTGCTGGATCTCCAGCGCCAACTCGCCCGGAAGCGACTCGCCGCCTGGCTCAGCAACTGGATTCCCTGGTTGCTCCTCGTCTGACGTTTTGCGCACTCGATTGACCACGGTCAGCGCGGTGCGTTCGGCTGCACCCTCTTGCATGCAAAAGCCGACCAGACGTGATTCCCCATCTCGCGCCACATAGACTGGGGCGCCAGGCAACCGCACGACACTGTCGCTGAACGGACCGGCTGCTCCGGTTGCTTCAAGCCATGCCTGGGTATAGAACTCGCCACCTGTTCGACAGGCTAACCCAGGTGGACACCCATCGACCTGTCGAACGTCTTCGGACGGCGTAAATTCCCAGTCGCCCGCCGTGGCATCTGTCGCGCCCAAGACCTCGGTTGTATGAGGATCGGCCAGCACGGCCTCCATAAAGTCGTGCCAGATGGGCGCGGCCCCGGTCACGCCACTGGCGCTGCGCATGGGGCGACCATCGCTGTTGCCCGCCCAGATTCCCGCCACCAAGAACTGTGTGTACCCAACCGTCCAGTTATCCCGCCAATCGGTTGTGGTTCCTGTCTTGACTGCGGCAGGTCGGCTGATTTCCAACGGGCTGGCTGAGCCAAATGCAGCCGCCCGCGCCGCGTTATCGCTGAGGATGTCGGTGACCAAAAAGGCCGCGGCTTGGCTGAGCGCAGGTGTCGCCGCCTCCGGCGCGGCCTGTTCAATTTCGTTGCCGGCCGCATCCTGAATCGACAAGATCGACTGTGGGGGTTGGTATTGGCCCTGGTTGGCCAGGGTGTGGAAGGCGGTTGTCAGATCGAGCAGAGTCACCTCGCCACCGCCCAAAGTCAGGCTCAACCCATACCATTCATCGCTCTCGACCAGGCTCTTGACGCCCATCGCGCGTGCGCTTTCCAACATGCGGTCCACGCCCAGCGCGCTGAGCAGCTTGACCGTCGGTACATTGTAGCTATTGGCCAGTGCGTTGCGCACGGTAACCGCGCCGCGAAATTCATTGTCGTAGTTATTGGGGCGATAGAACTGAGAGGCCAGCCCCAGCCCATCGATGTTGCTCGCCTGGATGGTGTAGGTGACTGGGACATCCCAGAGCACCGATGCGGGGCTAACCAGGTTATCCTCCAGCGCCGTGGCATAGAGGATCGGCTTGATGGCGCTGCCAGGCTGACGCGGGCGCACTGCCACGTTGACTTGGCCGGAAATTTCGTCATTCGCAAAGTCGGCGCTGCCTACCATCGCCAATATCTCGCCGCTCTGCGGTTTGAGTGCGACCAGGGCGGCGTTGCTCAAGTCGTAGATCGGTTGCAATTCGGCCACATTTTCTGCGACGACCTGTTGGGCCATCTGTTGCATCGGTGCATCCAAGGTAGTCTGCACTCGCAGGCCGCCGCGACGCACCGGTTCCTCACCCAGACGTTCCACAAGTTGCTCATATATATACTGTGTGAAATGGGGTGCAGGGCCGACCTTGAACGCGGGGTCGCCCACCAGCTCCAGCTGCTCGGCAAAAGCTTGGTCGGCCTGGCTGCTTTTCAGGAAACCGTGGCGCACCATCAGATCCAGCACAATTCGTTGGCGAGCTTTGACGCCGTCGAAATTCTGGTATGGGTTCAGATTGGCCGGTTGTTGGGGAATTCCGGCCAGAAACGAGGCTTCGGCCAGCGTCAGATCCTGGGCCGACTTGCCAAAATAGACCCAGGAAGCTGCCTCCGGGCCATAGGCCAACTGCCCGTAGTTGAGCAGATTGAGGTAGATTTCCAGCAGTTCATCCTTGGTGTAGAGCGTAGTCAGCTCACGCGCGATGTCGGCCTCTCTCACCTTGCGGTCTACGCTCTGGTCATAGCGTTGCTCTGGGGTCAGGAAGAGATTGCGCGCCAGTTGCATGGTGATGGTGCTGGCGCCGGAGACGATCTCACCTTCTTGCAAATTCTTGATGGCCGCGCCGGCGATCCGCACCGGGTCTACGCCCGAGTTCATGTAAAAGGAGGCATCTTCTGTTGCGATGGTGGCGTTGATGAGGTGTGGAGAAACGTCTTCGAGGCGAACCCAGGTGCGGCGCCCTTCATCAAAGAACTCGCCCAGGATCTCACCATGGCGGTCATAGATGCGTGTTGTCTGGAAGAGGCGAGGCATCGGACCCGGTTGGTACTGTTGCAAGTACGTCTCGGCCACTGTCATGGGATCGCCGGCAATACGCTCGCCGAGGGTTGCATTTCCCTGCGCGCTGCTGGTGCGGCTTGAGCCACAGCCAGAGAGAAAAAGGGCAAACGCGAACAGAAGAAGGCTGCCGAGGAACCGTCGGGATCCTAGATGTGTGCCCACCACTCGTGTCATAGTCATCGATCACTTCGCTCTCGAAGTTGGCTGAATGCCGTTCCCACATCACCCATCCGGTGCGCGGCCGAACCGAACCTGTACCGAACCTGTACTCTACGTTTCAAACGAACCGACCGCGGCAAATGTTTCAAGCCTGTCGGGTGTCAACCTGCGGCACGTATACCCAAATGAAACGTATACCTAAATGAAAAGGTCAACCATCTTGGCGATTGGTTGACCTTTTGATACTGTGTGAGGCGACGGCCGGATTCGAACCGGCGATCGGGGTTTTGCAGACCCCTGCCTTACCACTTGGCCACGTCGCCGTGCATCTATACGCTCTTTGTCATGGTAGCAGTGGGCGTCTACAATGTCAAATTGGTGGCCGGATTTCTGCCCTGGCGACCATCGTAGCAGCGCCTGAAACCGTTGCGACCGGTGGGCAGATTTATCCGTTGTCCACAGAACAATGGCTCGATGGTCCAGATGCCCGAGGCTCTATCCAATGTCGAAACCTAAACTACAAGATCAGACCCTCTTTTGCAGCAGGTGTGGCATTTCGTTCGTTTGGTCGGTGCAAGAACAGGATGCCGATGGCGCAGCTGAGGGGAACACGACGCCCCGTTTCTGCCCCGGCTGCCGGTATCTTCTCCCAGGAGAAAACCGCGAGCGCGGGCTGGTCAAGTGGTACAACGTGCGCAAACGGTACGGCTTCATCACCCGCGCTGAAGGCGCCGACCTCTTTGTGCATGGCTCTGCGTTGAGCAAAGCCAGTCGATTGCATCCTGGCGACCTTGTTGAGTTCGACGTAGAGGCGGACCCGCGCGGCCCTACCGCCCGCTCCGTCAAAATCCTCGTCCAAGCCGATAAGTCGGTCACGTAGAAAGAATGACAGACGGGAAAACGGGAAGAAAATGTCGATGTCATCCTGCCGCCCTGTCATCCTGCCACCCTGTCATCCTGCCACCCTGCCACCCTGCCATCCCCTCGACCGCCGCATCCATTTGAGCCGCGACAACAGACCAATCGTACGTTTGGATCACATGCTCGACCAACGAGGGCGGCGCCGGCCGCGGCTGGGTGAGTCGCTGCTGGCACATGGTGTAGAGCTTCTCGTCAGAGTCGTACAGACACGCAGCGTGCAGCGCCGCCGGGATCAATTCTGGATAGCTCAAGCGATTGGGCAACAGCGGAAACGCGCCAGCCACGATCGCCTCTAGAACGCTGATCCCAAAGAATTCGTGGTCGGCTGTGCTGATGACCAGATCGGCCTGCCGCAACAGGTCGGCGTATTCTGCATAGGAGTTGACAAAGCCCCAATGATCGATCTGACCCGCCAGTTCTGCATGGGCCTCTTCAAACTCGGCGGGCGTCTGGCGAAAGTTTTCCCCGGCAACAAGGAGGCGAAACGGGATGCCTTCAGCACGTAGCCGATAGAGCAGATCGAAGAAACGATCCGGACGCTTGTCATACTCCCAGCGCTGATTCCACAGGATCGAGGGCGTTCTGGCAGGGCGCGCTG
>JAAUPU010000096.1 GCA_012032975.1 Caldilineaceae bacterium
CAAGGAGTTCGGCCGGGTGTGCGCCAACAGCGTTGAACACCCTGGCTGTCGCATTGTGGCCGGATTATTCGGTCCGGCGGAGCAGGTGGCATATCGCGCCATCTTCAAAGCGGTACGCGAGGCGATGCCGGCGCCGCCCCCGGGAGGAGGACCCTTCGAGCTTTCCATGCCAGGGAAGTTGGAAGAATTGTTTGCAGAAGCGGGGCTGAGCGTTCTGGAAAGCGGAGAAGTGAATTGCCCCTTCAGCTATCCCGACTTCGAGACATTCTGGCGTGGAAATGTCGCTGCTGGACCGATGCAAGGAGCGCTAAAGGTTGTCGGCGAAGATGTGATGAAGAGCGCCCTACGCGACGCGGCCGACGCATACCGTCTCGACGACGGCGGCATTCTGATCGAACCCAATGTCTTCCGCTATGTGGTTGCGGCTGTGTGATCAGCCCACCTGCGGAGTACAGAACTGCTGCGGTGAAACTGCAAGTCGTGAGAATGCCTTGAGTACCTGTTGGTCAGATGTCACCATCGGCACGCTCAAATCGTGGGCAAGCGCAACGAATTCACAGTCATAGGCAGAACAACGGCTTTCGTAAGCAAGCTGCAAGATACGATAGGATGCGACCTCGTATTCATGGCCGATCATCAGCTCCAGCGCCGCGTCAAAGATGCTCAGCGACTCGCTCAACGTCAGCATATCCTGACGAACATAGAGTGCCAACACGTTGCGGAATTCACTCCGCCACAAGAGCGGCGCAACCCATTCCGGGTTCTTTTTGCAGTACTTTCTCTGCGAGCTGCGAATGTGGGCCTGACAATAGCAGATAGGCGATCAGATTCGTGTCCGCTACGATCACGGGCGACCAGCCCTGATGGCTTCATCAAGCACCTCATCCGAAATCGGATACGCAGCGGTCAGTTCCCGCAGAAGTCGCGCCTTCTGGAGCGTTTCATCGACGCCTGGTTTGTGGCTGGCAAGCCTGCGCTCGATGCAGACAATGACTTCACTATTGATGGAGCGTCGATTGGCCTCGGCCACCTGCTTTAGCTGCACGTAAAGATCATCCGGAATGTTCTTGATAGTTATGGTTGCCATGGTTTTTCTCCAAATAGACATCCGGTACGGAACCATTATGCAACCGGAGCCACGTCATGTCAAGGGTGTGTCCTGGCCTCATCTATGGTCTCATCTGGTATGGGGTTGTCCGCGTTTGAGTATACCACGTGTGCCGTCTTTCACTTGATGCACAGAAATGCACAGAAATGAGGAGGTCGCCTGAACAAACATTGTCCGTCATGTCAAAGGTCGAATCCATCTACTACAGGAGGAATATGATGAAACTGAAGTCACTGAAGTCACTGTTGGGCACCGTCCTTGTGATGGCGCTGCTGAGCGCCTGTATTGCGCCGATGCCACCTCAAGCTTCGGATTCGGATACACATGCCTCGTCCGCCAATGCAGAGAGTGAACACGAACACACCCATGAAGCGGGCCAGTTGGAAGAATTGGGTGAGGTGACCTTTCCCGTTTCGTGTACGCCTAAAGCGCAGGTCGAGTTCAGCCACGCGGTGGCGTTCCTGCATTCTTTCTGGTTCGATGCCGCTATCGACTCATTCAACCACGCGGCCGAGCTGGACCCCAGCTGTGCGATGGCCCACTGGGGTGTGGCCATGAGTTTGCTCGGCATCCCCTGGTCGCCACGCCGGAACCGGCGGTGATGGCAGGTCAGGATGCCATTGAGAAGGCGATGGCAATCGGCGGCGCAACCGCCCGGGAGCAGGCCTACATCGAGGCCGCCGCCGTTCTCTTCACCGATGTGGAGACCCAGTCCTTTGGCGCCCGAACGCTGGCCTACGAGGCTGCGATGGCGGAACTTGCGCAGAACGAGCCGAACGATGCCGAAGCCCGGATTTTCTATGCCCTGTCCCTGATCATGACGGCCCCGCCCACGGACAAGAGCTATGCCAACCAGAGCAAGGCCGCCGACATTCTGGAACCGATCATGGCGACGCAGCCCGACCATCCAGGTGTGGCCCACTATCTCGTCCACAGCTATGACTATCCCAGCCGTGCCGCCAGCGGTCTGGACGCAGCCCTGCGCTTTGCGGCCATTGCCCCCGCCGCGTCCCACGCGCTCCACATGCCTGCCCACATTTCACACGGCTGGGCTACTGGCAGGAATCGATTGCCACCAATCAAGCGGCAGCAGAGGCCGCCAAAGCGGCCGCTGGCGCAAGTGCCGGACCGGAGACCGGCTGGCTGGACGCCGCTGCACGCCATGGATTACATGATGTATGGCTATTTGCAGACGGCCCAGGATGAGGCCGCCCAACAACTGCTGGAGGAGATCGCCGCCCACCAACAGGTAGACAAAGCGAACCTCGGCTCTGCATATGCCTTGGCCGCCATGCCCGCCCGTTATGTGCTGGAACGGGGCGCCTGGGACGAGGCAGAGAGCATCGCCCTCCATCCGTCTGAGTTTGCCTGGGAAAGCTTTCCCCAAGCGGAAGCCACACAAGCGCTGGTCAAAGGACTTGGCGCAGCCCGGACCGGCAATATTGAGACGGCTCGCCAAAACCTGGACCGCCTGAACGAGTTGCATGACGCGCTGGTGAACACCAACCAGGGTTACTGGGCAGAGCAGGCTGTTATCCAGATTGAGGAAGTCGCAGCCTGGCTCGCCCTGGCAGAAGGTCAGCCCGACGAAGCGTTGGCCGCGATGCGCCATGCCGTCGAGCTGGAATCCGCCACCGAAAAGCATCCCGTGACGCCGGGTTCCATCGTGCCGGCCTATGAACTTCTGGGCGAGATGCTGCTCGAACTGGACGAACCGGCAGAAGCGGCTGGCCGCCTTTGAAGCGTCACTCGAGGACGACCCGAACCGCTTCCGAAGTCTGTACGGCGCTGCCCATGCGGCCGAGTTGGCCGATGAAGTGGAGAGCGCAAAAAAGTACTATGAAGCACTCGCAGCGCTGGACGCGGCTGGCATCAGCAATCGCGCAGAGCTGGCGACAGCCAGAAAGTTCTTGACGCCGTAGGCCTACTGCGCAAGATCAAGCATTTGCTTTTCCAGTTGAGATATCGACGCCGTCCTGGAAGCTGCAAGCTTCCAGGACGGCGGTACGCTCCCCAGTCAATTGACCAGGTCGTACACCGAAATAGGACTCAGAGAAAATTTCGTATAGCAAAATGGCGGATATCCATCATTTCATTGATGGATCAAGAAGCCCCAACATCTCCGGCAGGGTGATGCTGACGGGTTGCGCCGATGGCGGAAGCTGTAGATGCCCGGCGTGAACCATCCTGTGGCAGTTGCTGCACAGAGGCAAGCACTTCTTAAGCTCGCTGAGCAGCTTTTCCACCTGATAGAGGTTCGGTGGATCGGTCTGCGCAATCTCCGTGATGAGCTTGCCCATTTCAGCATCCCGGTCGCCGGTGTGGTGCATCTCCATCGCGCTCGGATGCTCGTCGAAGCCGCACAGCACGCAGCGCGGGGCGATGGTCAGCCAGATTATGTGCTGCTTGTCCAGGGCCGGATCCGCGCTGGAGTGGGAACCGGTCTCGCCAACAAGCTTCACACAATCCAGGCACTTGGGAAAGATGCGTCCGTCGCGTCGGTACGAAGGAGGAGCGTAGAAGCTGTCGTTGCGCAGCACTCGTTTGCATTCCACGCACTGGCTGTGGGCGCGAGTCTGGTTCAGCGAGGGTCGGCCGCGGCCCGGCTTGTGATAAGGCGCCACTGGGGTAAGCTCAACGGGAAGATCGCTGAGCTGCTCAAGCCCATAGATACGACCTGGTTGATCCTGGATTTGCCGTTCAAAATCGAATGCCAACTCTGGGTAGCGGCTGGCGAATTGATGAATGTTCACGACGCACCTCTTTTCATCGCATGCGATGCGGCTTGTACAATCCACGCTGGCAGGATTATAGCAAAATAGCTTAAGAGCGCAAAACCATAAATGATCGATATAAGGGTCATTTAATATATCTATTGTTTCGAGCGAAAAACGATCCCCAAGGTAGTCAAATAGATACGCAAGAGCTTCTCCTGACACCTGGCAGGCTGGGACTTCTGACGACACTTGACGACACCGCGCACTGGTGAGCCTTTCCACGTCACCGCGGTCACACGACCCCGGCGCTTTGGTTCACGAATCTATTTGGGCCAAGGAACCCATTATGCCGATGGCGAGCTGTCAAGACATCTGCGTTATGGGTTCCTTGGGTTTCACGCAGTGGCGCACGCCCACCACCCTACCGTCATTTTACTATGCGAATTGATCGGGGAGAAGCCAAAGATTTGAAGCTTCAGCCGCTCTGAAAGATAATGGCTTGAAACTATCCGGTCCACGATGGCGGTGCCGCGGACAGCCGTTGCCGTCCCATGTATTCACAGAAGGTCGATGCGATATGCCAACGTCAGCAAATCCAGGCGTCTTGACGCGCGAGCTCGGTCTCGGCGGCGCAATCATGATGGGGATGGGATCCATCGTCGGCACAGGCGTCTTCGTGAGCATCGGCATTGCGGCCGGCATCACCGGCCCCTCGGTGATCCTCGCAGTGATCATCGCGGCGATGGTCGCGACCTGCAATGGGATGAGCAGTGCACAGCTGGCCGCCAACCACGCGGTCAGCGGCGGCACCTATGAATATGGCTATAAATATTTGACGCCGTGGCTGGGCTTTAGCGCAGGCTGGATGTTCCTGCTGGCAAAGTCGGCATCGGCTGCAACGGCCGCGCTGGGCTTTGCTGGCTACTTGCTCAACGCGTTCGGCGTGTCAAGTTCGACGCTGCTTGTGGTGGTCGCACTGGCTGCCGTGGCGGTGTTGACGTGGGTCGTCCTCACCGGCATCAGAAGATCCAATCTGACGAATATCGTGATCGTGTCGATCACGCTGGGTGCGCTGGTTCTCTTCATCCTGGCTGGCTTGCCCACGCTTCTGTCATCCGGCCTATCGAACTTTGTGCCTTTTTTTGTCCCGGCCGCTGGCGAAAGCCCCCTTCAAGCTCTGCTACATGCCTCGGCGCTGATGTTTGTGGCCTACACCGGCTATGGGCGAATCGCCACGCTGGGTGAGGAAGTGCGCGACCCCCGACGTATCATCGCGGGCTGATCATTGCGACCATGGTGATCACAATGGTGCTGTATACATCAGTGGCAGTTATCGGTATCGGCGCCGTGGGGTCGGAAGCGCTGGGTTCGTTCTCAACACAACAGGCCGCCCCTCTGGAAGTGGCGGCCCGCGTATTTGGTCTGCCTGGGATTGCTCAAGTGATGGCCATCGGCGCGGTGACGGCCATGCTGGGCGTGCTGCTCAATTTACTGCTTGGGCTGTCGCGGGTGCTGCTGGCGATGGGTCGCAGAGGCGACATGCCGCGGAGCGTTGCCCGGCTCAACGCTTCTGGCACAACCCCCTATGTCGCAGTAGCCGTCATCGGCGTGGTGATCGCTGCGCTGACACTGGTCGGCAATGTGCGCATCACCTGGTCCTTCAGCGCATTCACGGTGCTGCTCTACTACGCCATAACCAACCTCTGCGCCCTGCGTCTCTCGCCCACCGAACGGCTCTACCCGCGTTGGATCGCATGGGTGGGGCTGGCCGCCTGCCTTTTCCTTGCCTTCTGGGTGGAATGGCAGATCTGGCTTGCCGGGCTTGGGCTGCTGGCAGTGGGCCTGGCCTGGCATCTGATTGCGCAGCGGCTCCACACCTAACCGACAAACCCCTTCGTCGCTATCCGGCCACGGTAGCGATGCGAATCGGCTGAGTGAGCCACCAATCGCGCTGGGCCTGGATTTGGTCCATGAATTCGAGGATGATCGGCATCGGAAGCACAAACGCACCGTTGGGTCGCGAGACCTTGTGAACGTTGTTCAGATTGCGATTCTCACGTACAAATTGCATCTCGAAATTCGGAGCGACCGGCACCACAATCTGATTGCCCATCTGCTGGCCCATCGCCTGGATCAGCTGCGCAGCCGAAGCCATATCCCAGCCTACGTAGCATGGAAGTCGTAGACAACTTCATCCTCCAGCCCGATTGCCGAAGTGATCTCCTGCTCTAATCCGTCGAACAGCACGGGCGCAAACATCTGCAGCGCAAAACTGGCAGTCGCGAGGTCATCTGCGGTCAAGCCGGATCCCTGCATCGCGCCGCTGCTCAGCAACAGTTCGCTGGCCAGCGCCTGAACAACCGGGCTACCAATAAAACGGGCCAGGTCGAACTCGTAGGCGAAGACTGCCACATCACCCTCATTGAGATGAGAATCGCGCAACCGCCGGACATCGACGGCCTCGCCTAGTTCGCTCTCTCCGCCCAGCGACAGCCCAAGGCCCGCGATGCCCAACCCGGGGCTGCGAATCGCATTCTGCATTGCGACCAGGTCAGGAATCTGCACGATCTGTTCCCCGGCGTTGACCGCGGTCAGATCCACCAGCGAGAGCAAGTCGATGCCGACCCAGTTGTTTGAACCGGCAAGCTCTGGCACAAACTGAGAGAAGTTATCAAGCTCCAGGTAGAGTATGCCATCGACGATGCGGACGTTGATTTCCAGATCGGACACCGGAGGGAGACCGGTGTAGAGCGAGATCAAGTCTGCGAGGTCTGTTGGCAGCTCCACGTAGAGTTCATTGACGCTGTCCACACCCAAAATGCTCGCCTGCACAAAACGCAACAAGGCGTCCCGGTCTTGGGACAGCTCCTGCGGGTCCATCGACTGGAAGTCGTGCAACGTCGCCAGGGTCTCTGGATCGGTTACAAACGTATAATTGCCGCCCAGCGTGATCTCCACCTCATCAAGTGGCAACCCCGGAAGATTACCGAGTGACAGATCGAATCGAAAATCAGAGGATCCTGAAGTCAACTCGCTCATGCTGACTTGCGTCCGCTGGAGCAGGGCGCAATCCTCCGAACCCAACTGGCCACAGAGGACTTGGGACAGGCTCTCCGCCTGCGCCGATGCGCCCTGCACAGAGAAAAAAAACAGTCGTCAACGCAAGAAGCGCGCCGGCGACAATTCGTAAAAACAATGGATTCTTCATGTCATCTCCTGTGCAATCCGTGCAATCGATTGGCGGGAACTCACAATGCATATAGACGTTTGGCGGGCCGTTTCAGGTACGGCGGATCCAGCAGATGACCAACGCACCTGGCCCTTGTCGGAGAGTGCGTTCGCACCTTTCGTTCAACTGGCACTGACCTACAACCTCCCTGCTTCCGGCCACTTCCAGGTCGGGTGTGACATCTTGGTTAGCCGCTGCGTGCGGCCGCAAAGCCAGCCTGCGCCGCGTTCACGGTGGCATCAATCAAACTTTCACTATGCGCAGAAGACGTAAATCCCGCCTCGAATTGAGAAGGCGCAAGGTAAACGCCATTCTGCAACATTGCTTGTTGGTAACGGGCAAATGCGCTCGTATCCGACCGGGCCGCCGAATCCCAGTCCGTGACCATCTCGTCGTTGAAGAACAGACCAAACATGGTGCCAACTCGTTCTGTGGCTATGCGAACACCCTCTTGTTGAGCCGCTGACCGCAGACCGGCCAGGAGTCTTTCGGCCATCTGTTCCATCTGCTGCCAAAGCCCAGGTGTTTGCAGACCGGACAAAGTGGCGATTCCTGCCGTCATGGCCAGCGGATTTCCCGAGAGGGTCCCAGCCTGGTACATCGGCCCGACCGGGGCGACCACATCCATGATCTCGCGGCGACCGCCATAGGCGCCCACCGGCAGCCCCCCACCGATCACCTTGCCCAGCGCGGTGATATCCGGTTTTATGTCAAATAGACCTTGTGCGCCGCCTGGGTGAACCCGAAAGCCTGTCATCACTTCGTCGAAGACCAGCAACGCGCCGTCAGCCGCAGTGACATCGCGTAGTCCTTGCAGGAATCCGCCGACCGGCGGCACGAGTCCCATGTTGCCGGCAACCGGCTCGACGATCACAGCGGCGATTTCGCCGGGAAACTGCTCGAAGAGCCGTTGCACCGATTCGACATCGTTGAAGCGCGCCGTCAGTGTGTCGGCCACGGTTGCCGGCGGCACGCCCGGCGAGTCGGGAAGCCCCAGCGTGGCCACGCCCGAACCTGCCTGTACGAGCAACATGTCGGCGTGGCATGATAGCAACCCTGAAACTTGACGATCTTGTTGCGCCCGG
>JAAUPU010000097.1 GCA_012032975.1 Caldilineaceae bacterium
CCGCGAGGGCGAAAGCGAGGAAGAGTTCGACATCTACAACAGCCGCTATCGACGTTCGCTGATCATCCTGCGCAAGAACAGCGCTGTTTTTCTCTCTGTGCAAGAGATGTTGGCCGCGTTTGGGCTGGCGCTTATTCTCTACTTTGGCGGCTTGGGTGTGCTGGCCGGCGTCGTCACCGTGGGCGTTCTGGTCGCGTTTATCCAATATACCCAGCGCGCCTTTCGCCCTGTTGTCACGCTGTCGCAGGAATACAATTCGATCCAGGTTTCGCTTGGCGCAGCCGAACGTATCTACCGCATGTTGAAGACCGAGCCGCAAATTCGGAACCCATCCGAGCCTGAACCGTTGACCGACCTGGCCGGCTCGATCCGATTTGAGGATGTACATTTTCGCTATGTGGAAGACGAGCCTGTTCTGCGCGGCGTGTCGTTGGAGATTCCGGCCGGTCAATCCGTCGCGATTGTGGGTGCGACCGGCGCGGGCAAGTCGAGCCTGGTGAGCCTGCTGGCTCGCCAATACGATCCGCAAGAGGGCGCTGTGCGTCTGGATGGCATCGACATTCGCAACCTTCGACTGGCGGACCTGCGGCGCTCGGTTGCGGTTGTGCCCCAAGACCCTGTCTGTCTGGCCGGTTCGATCCGCCGCAACATTCGCCTCTACCGCGACGACGTGAGCGATGAAGAGGTGCGACGGGCGGCCGAGTTTACCAACGCGGCCGAATTCATCAAAGAGCTACCAGGCGAATACGATTTTCAGGTTCTGCCGAATGGGGCGAACCTTTCCCAAGGACAACGGCAGTTGCTTGCTCTGGCCCGTGCGCTGGCGCTCAGCCCCAACGGGGTGCTGGTGTTGGACGAGGCCACCAGCAGTATCGACACTGGAACCGAAGCGCTGATCCAGGATGCATTGGAACGGGTGTTGCACACACGCACCAGCCTGGTCATTGCCCACCGTCTCAGCACAATCCGCGACGCCGACCGCATCATCGTGATGGACAAGGGCAAGATCGTCGAGGATGGCAACCACGAATCGCTGCTGGCGCTGGGTGGTTTCTATGCGGGTCTCCACGATCACCAGGTTATGCCGGAGATGGCGGCTTGATGATTGGGGGAATGGTGAATTTTCAAGTTCGGACGCTACATGCTTCAACGACAGTGGTGCAGGAGATTTGATGCCGATCAATGCGGATAAACCCCATCTTTGGAAGGCCGATGTCGAACGATCAATCGACTTCTATAATGATTGGTTCCTTCGCTTCGCACCCGATACCTACCGTTCCCAACGAGCCGAGACAGCCAGCGAGGTAGCTCGGGCCCTCGATATGACGGCTTTCTTGAAGAATATTTCACCTGAAAGCCTCCAGGCCAATCCCGGTATTTTGCCAATGCTGCGTATGTCTTGCGCGCCGCCTTTGGCTAGAGACCGTTTGATGGGATTGGCACATCTAAACAAGAACCTGGTATTGTCGATGGAAGGCAAGGCTGATTTGCCTCCGCGGATTCCTCCTCGCATGGCGAAAGCCGAGCTAGCGGAGCAGCTGCAACGTATCTGCGACACCGTTGTCGAGCTTGCCGACAGAGATCTGTTTGACTGGCTTGAAGATAGCGAATCACCTTCGGACGAACGGGTAAATCGCGCCGCCACCGTGGTTGCAGATCGACTGTGTGGTGCAATCTCTGATCCGATCATACGCAACGCCCAAGAACAACGGCAATTGGAGACGATTCGCACTTGGCTGACCAACCGAGGCTACACGAATATACAGCCTGCCAGTGTACGCGATATCATCGATCTGCTGCCAGGCACCTTTGCGTTCAGGATGAATGTTGGCGTAGGCGATGACATCCACGCAGTCAATATCCCTGTGGATTGTGTGATTCAACCACTTTCTGCTGACGTGGGTTCTGTTCCTATTCTTATCGAGGCGAAGTCAGCCGGTGACGCCACGAACACAAACAAAAGGCGAAAAGAAGAAGCGCAAAAGTACCGGCAACTGACTGACCGATGTTGGACAATCTATCCGTTATGTACTCTTTCTTTGTGGATATTTCGAGCCTGGATACCTGGGCTACGAGGCGTCCGAAGGGATAGATTGGATCTGGGAACATCGTCTATCTGACTTATCAATCTTGCTTGACGAGCAAGAAAACCAGGCGAATCAGGTTGTCGAGCTTGGATCGATGTATTCGACCGATAGTGAAATCAAGGATAGGCAGCGCTACACACGCCAGAAGGAAACCGACGCACAGAAAACCCAAAGCCAACGCAATCAAAATGGGGGCAATTTTTCAACGCCCTTTTCTCTCGCAAGGGATATTGTCCGGCATACACAGACAACTTCCGTAGGTGAGCGGCCTGTGATGTTTCTGGAGCCTGCTCTTGGAACCGGTGTTTTTCTCAGTGCGCTCGAGGCGGTTCTTCCAACTGCCAAGCTCGAACTGGCCACTGGCGTTGAAGTGGACGCGGATTATCGAGCGGTGGCCGCAGAGATATGGCCGGATAAGCCCTTTGAAGTCATCAACGCAGATTTCCTGACATTCTCTGCTTTGCCAGCCCGCAAACGACTGTACACGCTTCTTTGCACGAATCCGCCATACGTTCGGCACCATCACCTACCTGCTCAACTCAAGACAGATTTGCAGCAACGAATCATGCGCGAACTGGGTCTCAAACCGAGTGGCTTGAGTGGGCTTTACGTTTACTTTGTCCTGCTTTCGCACGCTCTGTTGGCCGATGATGCAATTGCTCCTGGCTGATACCGAGTGAGTTTCTGTCTGTCAATTATGGCCGAGTGCTGCGCGAATATCTGCAGAAGCACGTCACACTCAAGCGAATCCACCAGTTCGATCCTGCCGAGTTACAGTTTGATGATGCCCTTGTTTCTTCATGTGTCGTCACCTATGTCAAGCGCCTACCATCAAAATCGGTTCCGTTCGAGTTTTCATTTGGAGGCACTTTGGATGAACCCAAACAGATGCGCTTGGTCGATTCGGAGTCGCTTTCGCCAGCTAAAAAGTGGTTCTATGCGCTGGCTGAGTCCCAAAGCAACGATAAGTTGGAGGGCATCCGTCTCGGCGATATTTTCGATGTCAAGCGCGGTATTGCCACCGGCGCAAACGGGTACTTTATTGTAGACAAAACCATCATTGATGAGTACAGCATTCCAGACCAATTCCTCAAACCGATTTTGCCAAGCCCCAGATATATCCGGTCAACCGCATTGAAGCAGATATGGACGGTTTTCCAAAGGTAGCCGGTGCGAGGTATCTGCTTGACTGTGATGCGCCACCCAACACGGTTCGGAGGGAGTATCCAGATCTATGGCGCTATTTTGAATCAGGTATGTCAGAGGGAATTCCAGATTCTTATCTTTGTTCGCGTCGCAAATTTTGGTACCTGCAAGAGCAGAGAGAGCCGGCTCTCTATATGGCGACTTACATGTCGCGCAGCCGATCGTCATCGGCAAGCCCATTCCGGTTTTTTCTGAACCTGTCGGCTGCGGTCTGTACCAATGTGTTTCTTATGCTCTATCCAAAACCGTCGATCAGCCTATTGCTTGATAGGAACAATGACCGCAGGCAGGCCCTGCTAGATCTCCTTAACGGATTGGCGCGGGAGCATGTACTCAATGGCAGTCGTACCTATGGGGGAGGATTGCACAAGCTGGAACCGGGCGAGCTTGTGAACCTTCGGATACACAACGCACCTGATTGGCTCCAGATCCACACGCAGTCGGAGCTTGCGTTGGTCTGGTAACAGACCGTGAATCCAGCCTGTTCGAGATGGCTGAATCACGGCTGTGCTTCAAACATCGATTTCCTTCATGCTTGCCCTCGTCTGGCCAAGTTGATATACTGCGACCATATTCTATCTGTCGTTGATCCTGCTCTGAAAGCCACAGCATCGACCCATGTCACGCCCCAAAATCTGCGTCGTCGGCGCAACGAATATTGATCTGATCAGCTACGCACCCCGCTTGCCCAAGATGGGAGAAACGCTGCCCGGCAGCCGCTTTCAGATGGGCTTCGGCGGCAAGGGCGCCAACCAGGCGGTGATGGCAGCGAAACTGGGCGGCGATGTAGCGATTGTGACCAAGGTGGGTGAGGACAGCTTCGGGCAGGATGCGCGTAACAATTTTGCAGCGCTGGGCATCGACTGCCGCTTCCTCTTTTCGACCCAAGAATCATCCACCGGCGTCGCACCGATCTGGGTGGACGAAGCCACCGGAGACAATGCGATCATCGTGGTCACCGGCGCCAACGACCTGCTTTCGCCAGCGGATGTGGAGCGCGCACGCGACGCAATCGAGACCGCACAGGTTGTCGTCTGCCAATGGGAGTGCCCATTGGAAACGACGCTGGCCGCGCTACGCATTGGCCGCGCCGCCGGGGCGACGACGATATTCAATCCCGCACCCGCCCGTGCAGAACTACCCGGCGAGGCGTACGCATTGAGCGACATTTTTTGCCCCAACGAGACCGAAACCGAACTGCTTACCCGCCGGCCCGTGCAGACGCTCGACGACGCAAAAAGCGCGGCCAGCCTGTTGCTGGAGCGGGGCGCTCGCAACGTGATCCTGACGCTGGGTGAACGGGGCAGTCTGCTGGTCACGCGCGAATCGGTCGAGCACGTCCCTGCGACAAAAGTCACGCCGCTGGACACCACCGGCGCGGGCGATGCCTTCGTGGGCAGTCTGGCCTTCTTCCTTGCCGCAGGCAAGCCCCTGCTCGAAGCCATGGCGCGGGCCAACCAGATCGCTGCAATCAGCGTGCAGGCGTCTGGAACCCAGAGCAGTTTTCCCGGCACGGATGACCTGCCGCAAGAGTTGCTCTCGTAAATGGAGAACACGCTCTCACCCAGGTTTGGCATCGGTGAATGGTACGGCTATCTTGCCGATCAATTGACCAACGCGGAACGTCTTGGGTTTGCCGAGATCAGTCTGGCATCACGCCATGCAGAGCAGATGTGCCCATATCGATTAGATGGGAAGGCATATTGTAGTAAGGACGGCGGTGTCTGCTCGATTCGCCTGATTGAGGCTGTAGCCGATCCTGAAACTGGCGTGATCGTGGGTGGTCTGCCTGTTAGTGGTGATAGCGGGCAACTGGTGCTGACTTGCCCGTACCGTTTTCACGAAGACAACTTGATCGTCTCCTGGGTAGGCGAAACGGTGCTCGGCGATCCAAGGCCCATGGTTGCAAGAGAGGTTGGTTTCCTCGAGTCTCTCGGTGGTCGCGGCCAAAAAGCAAATGCAGGCAAGATCGACATGGTGTTGGCTTCCCAGCAGAATGGCGACCGTCTAGAATGGTGTGCGCTTGAGATCCAAGGAGTCTATTTCTCTGGCAACAAGATGGAACTCGAATTCAAACAATTCGTGGATCAGAATGGTACTCTTGCCTTTCCAGCAGGCAAACGACGACCAGACTACAGATCGAGCGGTCCAAAACGCTTGATGCCGCAACTTCAGATAAAGGTGCCGACTATTGCCCGCTGGGGTAAAAAACGGCCGTGGTAGTAGATCGCCCGTTTATTGAAGCAATGGCTCCGATGAAGCGTGAGTCAGACTTGTCCAATTGCGACATCGCTTGGTTCGTTGTCAAAGTGGACGATCAGACTTCAGACAAGCGTGGTCGGCTGGTGCGCGACGAAGTCATTTTTACAACGTTGAACAACGCTGTCGATGGCTTGACTTCTGCGAGGAGAGTCACACAAAGCGAGTTTGAGCGACTTCTGAGGGAGAAGTTGAGTGAACAGGTGACTGTCCATTCAACTTCTGATCAATAGGCGAAGGCGTAATCAGCAATTCCATCTGTTCACGGTGGTGAGTGTTTTTCATCGGTATCCACTCAACATGGAAAGAACGAGCGTTTGCCATCTGAATGACTTCGTCGGCAGAGTCGTATGTCATGAGAAACGCACCCCTCAATCGGGCCGCCGTATCGAAGAGAGCCAGATGATCCAGTTCACTGTGATTGTATAGTCGACGACCCGCGCTCTTGCCGCTTGCGGTATATGGTGGGTCGATGAAGTAGCAGTTGGCAGGCTTCTCAACATGTTGTTGCATCAACTGGATGCCATCGACGCATTTGACGGAAATCCGGTCACGAAAATCGTGGATGCACCGGATGCGTTTGGCAAGTGTCTTAGGATACCATCGTGAAGAAATGCCGCGGCCATTTTCGCCTGATTTCATGAGACTGGCGCCTTTGGCCAATATGCCACCTCGTTGGGCACGGTTCTTGACGATGGTGCGAAATGCAAGGTCACGAGTATGTGTCGGCTGCTGGTCCAGCATGTCTTGTACATTCTCCAGGGTCATATCGAAAGCAAGAATCTGGTCGACGAGCCATTCGGCATCATTGCTAACAATAGTCTGCCACACGGAAGCGACTTCTTCGTCGAGTTCACACATGACGACCTGGTCTACGCGATTCTCGACGACTGCGATCAATGACACGATGCCGCCACCAGCAAACGGCTCAATGAGCGTTTCTGGACGATAGGCAAGCGAATCGAGCCATCGCCGTACTTCTGGCACGAGCCAGGTCTTGCCTCCAGGATAGCGAAAAGGGCTGAGTTGAGGCACTGAGGCCACGTTGGTTATCTTCTTTGACATGGATGCCACTCGCAATGGAAGAGTTTCAGAACAAATTTTCTGCAACAAGTTTACCGCATTTCGAACATTGAATCAAAGCGCACTGATACCAACAACACCAGAAAGCAAACCATGTACGAAGGTCTTGAGATCATCGATTTCCATGCCCATTTTCCGACCCAGGCTCCCTGGTTCACGGATATGGGCGACACCATGAAAAACTATGTCGACCGGGTCAGCCCAGAGCGGCTGGCGTTGATCCGCGAGAAGGGCAAGCCCTACGGCGAGCAATGGCGGCGCATGTGGGGCTTTCCCCACCCGGAAAACCAGACCAACACCCAGGCGACCGCGCCCAGGCCGACCGCTGGGTCGAAGAGCTGGACAAGTACGGCATCCGCGCCATCGGCTTTGTGACTGGCGGCGGGAACGAGCATCTTTCTGAAATATGCAGTTGGCACCCCGACCGTTTTGTTGGCTTTGTCCACCACACGCCCTTCTTGCCGGATGCAGTCGAGCGGCTGGAGCATGGGGTCAAAAACCTGGGGTTGCGCGGCTACAAACTGCTGGCGCCCATGATCGAGGAACCCATCGAAGACCCGGCCATCTTCCCCGTCTGGGAAAAGTGCGCCGAATTGGGCATCCCGGTGCTGATCCACTTTGGCATTCAGGGCAGCTCCGGCGGCATCGCCTGGCACGAAAATATCAACCCGCTCAAGCTGCACAACGTGGCCAAATATTTCCCGGAGGTCGATTTTGTGATCCCCCATTTTGGCTGCGCGTGGGAACGGGAGACGCTGCAACTCTGTTGGGCCTGCCCCAACGTCAGCGTGGACACCAGCGGCAGTCTGCAATGGATCCGCTGGGTGCCCGGCGAGTTGACGGTCAAATACCTCTTCCGCAAATATTACGAAACCATCGGACCGAGCCGCATCATCTTTGGGTCGGATTCCAGCTGGTTCCCGCGCGGCTTTGCCTTCCGCTATTTGCAGGACCAGGTGCGTGACTGCATCGACCTGAACATGCCTGACGAACATATCCAGATGATCTTTGCCGGCAATGCGGCGCGGTTGCTGCAGATCGAGCTTTGACATGACATGGTAAAATCTCTACAGTGTAGAATTTCTACAGTGTAAAATTTCTACAGTGTAAAATTTCTACAGTGGCGTTTCACCATCCGCACAAACCGATTCACTACACCATCAAACTTTCAGATAGGAGAACCGAATGTTACACAAACGATTTGGTCTGATGATGGGCTTGATGCTGGCCTTTGCGCTGGTCTTCACAGCCTGTGCGCCCGCGCCTACCGCACCGGCGGACACAGCAGCACCGGCGGACACCGCAGCACCGGCGGACACCGCAGCGCCGGCAGATGCAGAAGCTGCCCCAACTGAAGAGGCTGCCGAAGGCAGCCGGCGCTCTGACGAGGTGATCGAGATCGAGTACTGGCAGTACTTCTTCGAAGATCGCGTCACCGCCATGAACGCGCTGATCGAACAGTTCGAGGCGGAAAACCCCGGCATCAAGGTGATCCACA
>JAAUPU010000098.1 GCA_012032975.1 Caldilineaceae bacterium
GTCGTTGTCGATGGTCTTGGGCAAGGTGATCACATTCAGTCCATGTGAGCGAGCCACAACGCGTTCTTTTGCGTACCGCCCCCGCCCAGGCAGATCAGCGCCTCCAGGTGATGGCGGCTGTAATTCTCGACGATCACATCGGTCATGTCGAGCACTTTGTTGCCGATGGGCATTTTGTGGGGTTTGTCGCGGCTGGTGCCCAGGATGGTCCCGCCGAGCGTGAGGAGGCCGGACAACCGAGAGCGATCCAGCGGGACGGTGCGATTTTCCATCATGCCGCGAAAGCCATCGCGAAAGCCCATGACATGCATGTCGTAATGTCCACCGGCAGCCTTGCCGATCGCGCGGATGGCCGCGTTCAGGCCAGGGCTATCTCCCCCTGCGGTCAACACACCGATCTGTTTCGCCATTGTTCCTCGTCTCCGTTGAATCGTTACCGCTGGGTTTTCCGTCGAACGCGCCAGCCGGGCAGGGCATCACTATACCGATGAAGTGGCCCCAATGCAAAAGCCCCGTGGGGCAGCAGTGCCCACGGGGCGGTAGGGGTGATCCGCTGCATCGCTCCTACGGGTGGGTGGACAGATATTCCCACGCGCTGAGCGCTGCCTTTGCGCCCTCGCCGATGGCAACCGGCACCTGCTCGGCATGGACGCTGGTGACGTCGCCAGCGGCAAAGAGACCGGGCACGCTTGTCTCGCAGCGGTGGTTGACGATCACATGGCCATCGCGGTCCAGGTCGACCAGGTCGCGCACCATTTCGTTGCTCGGAACAAGGGCAAACTGGATGAAGACGCCCTCCACAGGAATCTGCCGGATTTCGCCGTTGACGCCGACCAGGCTGATGCCAGTGACAAAATCATCGCCCAATATCTGCTGCACTTCCCAGTTCTGAAACGTCACGACGTTCGAATGCTTGGCAACCTGCTCGGCTATCGGCAATTCGGCCATCCTCTGCGGATGCGCGGCGACCAGATAGACTCGCTTGGCGATCGGCGCCAGTTCCAAGGTCGCGAGCAGGGCGCGCTCACCGCCGCCGACCACGGCCACATCGCGGCCCGCAAAGAGGGGCGCATGGCTGATGGCGGAAAAGCTGAGACCTCGCCCCCAATACTCTTTCTCGCCAGCGATGTAAAGACGGCGCGCGCTGGCGCCGGTGGTCAGGATAACCGCCCTCGCTTCGATGCGCTTTCCGCCGCCCATCATAACCTCGAAGCCATCCTCGCGCCGCTCTATTTTGACGGCTTCCAGCGCAAAGTGATCGTCCAGCTTTGCCTTGATCACCTTTTCGAAGCGATGAACCAGATTGGCGCCCCAGACCGTGTCGATTGGCTTCATGCCGCGCAGCGCAAAGGAATAGTTGACCTTGCCGCCCAAGCTGGGTGTGACCATGGCGACTCGCAACCGGGCGTGCTGGGCATAGCGCGCTGCGACCAGCCCAGCCGGTCCACCGCCAACGATTGCAACGTCATACTTGGCCATTGTCTTCAAAACTTTCTTGGTGGCTATTTGGCATCACACGCATCGGCTTAGGGCTGTCCACCTGTGCGCACCGCGTGCAGCGCCGCGAGCAGGCTTTCGGGCGGGTCCGCCTTGCTGACAAAACGGTCTGCGCCCGCGTCCAGTGCGACGGAACTCGCCTCTGGCCTGCCGCTCAGGACGACGACCAGGAGGTTGGGACAACAGGCACGCAAGGCGTTCATCACCTGTCGACCAGAGCCGATGGACTTGATGCCGGGCAATTCCCAATCGAGCAGGAGCAGGTCTGCGTTGGCATTCGTGAGCCGCTCCAGAAGCGTTCGCGCCTCGGCAACCTCGCCGACGATTTCCACATCCGGTTCTTCTTCCAACAGAAGGCGCATCGCCGAGCGAAGCCATGCCTGATCGTCAGCAAGCAGCACACGCATTGCTGTCTCCTTTGCTCAAACGCAGTTGGCTGGTCAAAGGTTCATCGAAAACTGGAGTCAATTGGGCGCCATTTCCAGCGGTCCAGCAGCCAACACCTCCGCAGAGACCTCGCGTGCAAAACGTGCGAAGTTTTCGGCAAACATGGCCGCCAGCTTGTGCGCCTGCGCATCGTAGGCCGCGCCATCTGCCCAGGTGGAGCGCGGGTCCAGCACCGTGGACGGCACGTTGGGACACTCGGTCGGCACGAACAGATTGAAGATGGGATCGAGACGGGTGGGCGCGCGGCGCAATGTGCCATCCAGCGCGGCGTGGATCATCGCGCGCGTATAGGCGATGCGCATCCGCTCTCCGACCCCATAGGGACCGCCGCTCCAGCCGGTGTTGACCAGCCAGACATCGACGTTGTGTTCGGCGATCTTCTTGCCGAGCAGATCCGCGTAGACCACCGGCGCATGGACCATAAATGGCTCGCCAAAGCATGCGCTAAAGGTAGCCTGCGGTTCGGTGACGCCCTTTTCAGTGCCAGCCACTTTGGCCGTGTATCCAGCCAGAAAATGATAACGCGCCTGGTCCGGCGTGAGTCTGGAGACTGGCGGGAGGACGCCAAAGGCATCGGCGGTCAGCATGATGATGTTGGTCGGGTGGCTGCCCACGCCGCTGCGGGTGGCATTCGCGATGTGGCTGATGGGATAGGCCGCGCGCGTGTTCTCGGTGAGGGAATCGTCGTCCAGGTCGACCCGGCCGTTGCTGGGGTTGAAGCCGACATTCTCCAGGATGGTGCCAAATCTGCGCGTGGCTTCGTAGATGTCTGGCTCTGCCGTGGGCGAAAGCTGGATCGTCTTGGCGTAACAACCGCCCTCCATGTTGAAGATGCCCACATCGCTCCAGCCATGCTCGTCGTCGCCGATCAGCGTGCGCATGGGGTCGGTGGAGAGGGTGGTCTTGCCCGTGCCTGACAGGCCAAAGAAGATGGCAGAATCGCCATTGGGTCCGTAGTTTGCAGAGCAGTGCATCGGCAACACGCCAGCCAGGGGCAGCAGATAGTTCATGACGCTGAAGATCGACTTCTTGATCTCGCCGGCATACTGGGTGCCGCCGATGATGACCAGCTTGCGGTCGAAGTGGACGACGATAAAAACTTCGGAGTGGGTGCCGTCAATTTCGGGGATCGCACGGAAGTTTGGCGCCTGGATCACGGTGAAGTCGGGCACATGTTCGAGCAATTCTTCATCTGTGGCCTGGACAAACATGTTGCGGGCAAAGAGCGAATGCCAGGCGCTCTCGGTGATGATGCGCACCGGCATCCGATAGGTGGGGTCTTTGCCTGCAAAACAGTCCTGGACAAAGAGATCTCTGCCCTGCAAATAGGCCATCAACCGTCGGTACAATGCCTCGAAACGCTCGGATGTCATGGGTTGGTTGACCTTGCCCCACGCGATCTTGTCGCGATGGGCTGGCTCATCCACCACAAACCGATCTTTGGGCGAACGCCCTGTGTATTGCCCGGTACGCACAACCAGCGGTCCCAGGTGGGCCAGATGTCCCTCTTGGCGCCGGATTGCCTGTTCATAGAGCTGGGGTGTGGACAAATTCCAGTAGACGACATCGCTGTTGCGGATGCCGTGATGCTCGATCCCGTATTCGCTATGGGGTCGCATGGACATGATCATCTCCTTGTCGTTGCAGTTGTCTGGACACAGAAGCGAAGCCCGATTGGGCAACGTCAATGCACGATGACACGTGCAGTGTCAGGCAAGGTATAGTGTAGTGATGGAGATGGAAGAAGTGCAACGGTCACGAGACGAGAAAGATGACCGCACCATCGGGGAGTTTGGCACCTAGTCACCTGACCAGGTGGGAACTTGGTTCACGGAGATGGCAGCCAATAGTTGACCAGTGCCCCGCGCGCATCCTCACGCGCCTGGAACAGCCTGTCACCGGCGAAGATGATCGTGTGGCCGTGGCTGGTCAAGCCCCACAGAACGCCGCGGAAAAAGACGTGGATGCCCACCACCGCGCTGTTCTTCTGCATGTAGCGCCCAAGCGTATATTTCAGACGCGCCTCGCCTTCGCTGATCTGGCCGATATCGGCGCGATCGACGCCAGACGGCTCCGGTCCCGGATCATAGCCGCGCCATGGCTCGTCCCAGCCAATTGTGGAGACAAAGTTGTTGGGCACGGCGATGATCCGCGCACGATGGGCCGCGAGGCCGGCGTAGAGCGCAGGATACCAGGAGTCGGCGCAGACAAGGACGGCCAACTCGCCGGCGGGCGTGTCGAATGAAGGCAGCTGTTCGACAGCACCCCCGCTGGCAAATGCGGCCTCATCGCCGGTCAGGTACACTTTGCGTACGACATTTGGGTCGATGCTGCCGTCGGGATGAAAAACCAGCGAGACGTTCTGCAGCGCGCCCTTTCCTGGGGTCAGGACGCCATCGACCACCGTTGGCTCTGGCAGATAGAGCGAACCCCCAACGATGGTGACGCTGTATGCGCGCGCCAGCCGGGCGAAAGTCTCCTGGTAGATGGTAGCCATTGTCTTGGCCTTCATGCGAAAAAGAGTGTCGCTGGTCTTGTCCTGGCCGCGAGCCGTTGGCAACGTGGCGATGAAGCGGGGAAGATTGCTTGCAACCATCAGACGCATGGCTTCGTCGAGGCTACCCTTGGGATAAATCTCCGTCTTTTCCCCCGCAACCACCAGCCACGCACCGATCTGCTCTGGCAGAATCACCACCGTGTCCGACCGCAACCACCCCAAAGAGCGTGCGCCGGCAAAATATCCATCGAGTTTGGCGTGGAAACTTTCTGCAGAAGCGTAGTCGGTTGTCTGCATATAGGGCTGGATCGCAACCAGGTTGCCCAAACCAGCATCGACGCCAAAGCTGCGAAGATCATCCAGAAACAGATCTGGTTTGGCGTACGGCACGCGCCGCCCCAGCCGGCTCCAGATCCAATAGATGGCGATGGCCGCCGTCAGCACGACCGCGATCACGCGCCTGAATTTCTGTTTCATTGCGCTCCCGCTGGAAAGGTGGGATGAGGAATCATTCCCACCATGAATTGGGCGTGCGCCGCGCACAAAAAAGGGCGACCCAGATACTCGGTCGCCCTGGCATTCGCGTTTTCAAAGCAGATGGCATGGGGGATGCGCCTATATCTCGCGGGCATCCACCACATGATCGCCGAGTGCTTCCAGCGCATCGACAAGCTGCTCTTTGCTGACATCTTTCACCTTGATCACCAGGCCGCGTTCGTGGGGGCGGCCCACGTCGAAGGAACCGACGCTGGTGATATTGCCGCCAAGTTCGAAGATTCTCTGGGCGAGTTTGGCCAATACGCCGCGCCGTTCGGGCACTTCCAGCGTGAGGCGCAGGCCGGCCCCTTCATCGCCCAACATGCCGGTAAAGGCGCGAAAAAATGTCGGTCTCGGTGATCACGCCAAGCACCGCACCGCGCTCATCGACTACCGGCAGACCGCCGATCTTGCGCGCCACCATTATCCGGGCCGCCTCCTCGATGGGAAGGTCGGGCGCAACTGTCAACACTTTCTTGGTCATGATTTCGCCCACACGCAGCTTGGCCAGCAGATAATTCATCTCCCACATGGTCAACGAGGTGGCCGGCGAAGGCGACGCATAGAGCAGATCGCGTTCCGAGATGATTCCGGCCAGCCGTCCCGTCTCATCGACCACCGGCAGCCGGCGGAAGCCATGCTCGCGCATCATCTTCAGCGCGTCTTGATAGGACGTACCGGCAGATGTGGTGACAGCGGGTGCGCTCATACAATCCTGGACAAACATCGCATCTCCTAATTGACCAGCTTCTGTTGCAGCGCCAACGCCACAGCCTCGGTGCGGCTGCTGACGTGCAGCTTGGAAAGGATATTGCTGACATGAAACTTAACCGTGGAACGGCTCACAACCAGGCGCTCTGCGATGTCGCTGTTGTTCAACCCCTCGACCATCAACACCAAGACCTCTCGCTCTCGCTCGGTCAGGTCATGGCCGATCTCCGGAATACCAGAGGTGCGGGCATTTTGGATCAACGCTTGGGCGGCTTCGGGCGCCAATGTGGGGCGACCGGCATGGGCGGCGCGAATGGCGTTGGCCAATTCGTCGGCAGAGATGTTTTTCAAGAGATAGCCAATCGCTCCCGCCTTCAGCACATCTTGCACCAGATCGTCTTCTTTGAAACTGGTAAGTGCGATGACCTGAACGTCGGGGCACTGGCTGCGGATCAGCCGGGTTGCGCTGGCGCCATCCATGCGCGGCATGACCAGGTCCATCAGGATCACATCGGGCGCCGCGCGAACGCACATCCCGAGTGCTTCTTCGCCGTCAGCCGCCTCGCCGACCAGTTCCAGGTCGTCAAAGGCCAGCAGGAAGGCTGACAGCCCACTGCGCACAACGGCGTGGTCGTCCACCAACATCACCCGGATCGGGGTCGGATTACTCACGTTTGTCTACTCTCTTGGGTGGCGCGCCATTCTCTTCTTGCATACGGCCTATCACAAACAGTACTTTGAACGGCTTCACGCTCGGTTTTGGCTGGATTGAATCTGGGCTGGCAGCGATGTGCGCAGCAACGCCTGGCTTTACGGGCTGGGCCAGATGACGCTGACCCGGGAGCCACGACCCGGCTCGCTCTGCACATCCAGCCACGCGCCGATAGCCTCGGCGCGTTCATGCATGATGGTCAACCCCAGATGGGCTGGAGTTACCTTTTCCAGCAGAAAACCGCGTCCATCATCGCGAATCGACAGCTTGGCCCGGTCGGTCTGGCGATCCAGGTGGACCGTGGCGCGGCTGGCGCGGGCATGTTTGGCGACATTGTTGAGCGCCTCCTGTGCGATGTGATAGAAGGCGACCTTCACATCGGGCGGCAATTCCGCGTCGCTCCGATCTCCAGATCGATCGGCACCCGCGCTCGGCCCATGATCGCCTCGATCAGCTGCTTCAACAGATCGGTCAGTGCCACCTCGATCAGGGTGGCGGGCCGTAATTCGAGCAACAGCGTGCGCATCTCGGCCAATGCGCCGCGGGTCAATTGGCGCAGTTCGTCCAACCGCCGCAAGCTCTCGTCCATATCGCGATCCCACATGCGCGGCAACACTTCGGCAATCATGCTCGCCGAGAAAAGGGTCTGCGTAACCGAGTCGTGGAGATCGCGGGCGATCCGGCTGCGCTCGGCCGCGACTGCGGTGCGCTCGACGTGGGTGCGCAGCCGCGCATTCTCGATGGCGAGTGCAGCCTGGTCGGCCACGGTGACGGCAAGTTCGATCTCTTCGGGAGCAAACCGGCGCGGCTCCAGATAATAGAGCATCAACGTGCCATAGACCTCGTCCTTGACGACAATCGGCGCGGTCAGCAACGCCTGGAAGAGCCTGTCCATGCTTGCGGCAGGTCGCCCGACATCGGCTGCATCCAGGCTGCTTGCGTTCTCAACGCCTGGTGCAGGCACACGATTGACAACCGCCCGCGCTTCTTCCGTGGACGACGGAACTGGCATGGCGAGCGTTCTATTCGCCAAGCCCACGCTGGCCTGCAACGCCAGCGGTCCCATCTGGTCGTCGATGCGATAGATGGCCACGGCCGCTGCCTGCAACAACTCCTGGGCGCGGGTGACGATGTGGTCGAGGATCTCTTCCAGCGTGCGGTTGGAATTGAGGATGGCAAGGATGTCGCGCAATCCATCGGAGACCTGGCGACGTCGCTCGATCTCGCGAGTGCGCTCCAGGACGCGACGCTCCAGCATCTCTTCGGTCTCTTTGCGCCGGGAAATGTCCACAACCGTTGCGATGGTCAGCAGGTCGCCGCCCAGTGTCATGTGGCTAAGCCCCACCTCGATGGGAAACTCGACCCCGTTCTTGCGTCGCGCCGCCAGTTCCATGCCTGCGCCCATGGAACGCACGCGCGGGTTGTGGACGTAGTCGACCCGGTGTTGCACATGATCCTTGCGGAAACGTTCGGGAACCAGCAGCTCGATCTGCTCGCCCTGCACCTCATCCCGCTCGAAGCCAAAGAGTTCGGCCAGTTTGGCATTGACAAAGAGGATGCGTCCACCCGAATCCACCATCACCATCGCGACCGGTGCAGATTCCAACAACTGTTGCAGACCCGCAGCCGTGCTCCAGGCCAGTGGTTCTTGGGGCGAAAATGTCGCGCTTTCGGCGGTAATGCGAGCAG
>JAAUPU010000099.1 GCA_012032975.1 Caldilineaceae bacterium
CTTGTCAGCCCTTTCACCTTGTCACCCTTTCACCTTGTCACCCTCTCACCTTGTCCACCCTTTCACCTTGTCACCCTTTCACCTTGTCACCCCTTCACCCCTGCACCATATCCGTGCGTAGTGAACTTCCCACGCCGTGCGCGCGCGGATTCGACGGCGCCGGTGATCCAGCGGCTGCCGTAGGCGCTCGTATGTTCGCCCGCCCAGTGGATGCGCCCTTCCGGGCGGGTGATGTCCCCTTGTAGACGGGTGAGTTGGCCGGGTAGGAAGAGGGCAAAGGCACCACCGCTGTAGGGGTCATCGGCCCAACTCCACGAGGCACCGGCCTCCACTTCACGCGTCAGTTGCGGATGGATGCGGCTGACTTGGCGGATGGCCTGGCGGATGCGTTCATCCTCGCTCAGGCTGCTCCAGCGCAGCGAATCCGCCGCCCAGGTGTAGCTGGCCAACATGACGCCGCGCCCGGTCTCGCGCCCGTGGTCGGGGTAAAAGACATTGCGCACGGGCAGGTCTGTGATGCTGCCGCCGCCCACGATCTGCTCGTCTTCTTCCCAGAAGCGCCGCCGGCATTGCAGGAAAATCTTGGTCGAAGCGTCATAGTGCAACTGGCGGATGGCGCGCATCTTGCCGGAAGAGAGCGGCGGGCTGACCTCGATATGGCGCATGACGCTGAACGGGATGGTCAGGATCAGCTGATCGGCCACTTCGCGGAAGCGTCCGCCCTTGGTTTCATAGTGGACGATCACGTTGTTGGGTGTCTGTTCGACGGCAAAAACTTTGGCGCCCATGCGGATGTGGTCGCGCAGCAGCGGCATGAAGGCGTAAACCAGGCGGTCGCTGCCACCATCAATGTAGACCATGTTGGAAAAGGTGCCTTCGATCTGGTGGTGGGCGAACTCGACGAATGAGAAAGGCATGCGCGCCTCCACATTGCCGAGCAAGCCAAACATCTCAATCGCATCTTCGGACCAATCGCTGGCCTCCAGATAATCGCGCAGCGAGAGGTTGTCATATTCGTCAGCGATAATCTGCCAGGCTGTCTCTTCGTCATTCGCCTTTAATGTTTCAAAGATCGGCTCCAACGCCAGGCGTAACAGCTCGTCGTGCGTTTTACCGATCTCTTCCGACTTTACATTAAAAGTAAACTCGCGCGGGTTGAAATCGCGTCGGCGCACCTTTTTATCATGCATATGGACATAGGTATCAGGATTATCCATGGTAAAGGGCTTGGTTTCGAGGTCGAACCGTTCCACATAGGCCATAGTAAGCTTGTGATGGAGGGGCAGCCGCATGGCCCCAAACTCACTCCATAGCCCAGGCGCCCAACTCTCGCGGTGGGTGTAAATACGCCCGCCGATGCGATCCTGCGCTTCGAGAATGGTGATGTTGTGGCCGGCGCGT
Source organism: Caldilineaceae bacterium (assembly GCA_012032975.1). The sequence goes on from JAAUPU010000099.1 coordinate 1,402, forward strand.
TGCAGGATCTCACCCGCCACCAACCCGGCCATGCCGGCCCCGACGATAAGTACTTTTTTAGGTGCTTTAGAAGAGTTCAGGCCTTTATCGATAATTTCTAGATAATCTTGCTCGGTTTTTGGCACTTTCATAGTTGCTGTCCTTTTATGGATTCGATTAGTTGAATAAAGATGAATTTGTACAATAGACGGTATATCGATTTTATGGGATGACCGGACAGGATGACAGGATGACAGGATGACAGGATGACCGGCGGTTCTTCACCTTGTCATCTTGTCGCCTTGTCACCTTGTCACAGATGTAAAACAAATCGGTATAAACTCCACTTGTAGAACAGGCGCCAATGAAAGAGTGATGATTCTTCTACAAAGCGTTTGTAGTCCGTAGTCCGTAGTCCGTAGTCCTGAGTCAGTCCTGCGGCCTACTGCTAACCGATTGACAAGGCTCATTAGGCCAGCAAAGGCTGGACTTTGCCCGAGAAATAGCGGATATAGCTATTCGCACCGACTTCTGGGTCAGGCCGGCCAGTCAGGATACGGCGCAGGATGGATTCCAACGTACGTACGCTCTCGGCTTTGGTCTCGGCTTTGACAATATAAAATTCCAGGCCAAGCGATTGGGCTGAATCGATGTTAGCCTGGAGCATCGACGAACTGAGCAGCGCGATGGTTTTGTCGCGGTCGCTCGCTTTGATCTGCTCCGACGCGGCCAAGCCGTCCATCACCGGCATCATGATGTCCATCAACACAATGTGCGGCTTGGTCATCATCGCCCTCTCCACTGCCTCTTTGCCGTTGTGGGCCTCGTAGTACTCGAATGCGCAGTCGAGTTCGCTGCCCAACGGCACCAGATCTCTGCTGACGATACTCTTGAGCTTAATCCGTTGAATTTTGTCATCATCAACCACTAGAATTCTTATGTTCATGACGCTATCTCCCTTTCTGTGATAAGTTAGTAATAAACCAGTTTGTGATAAACAACTTAGGCCACTTCAAATAAATAACTATCCAGTACGGGCCCAGAGATTCTCTCATGATTGTCAAGGGTCAATTTGCATGAAACGCAGGATCCCACTCAATTTGGCGCGAGAAGATGGTCCATGCCCAGGTAAGGATCTTCCTGGCGGCAGCAACCAGCGCAACTTTTTTTGCTTTGCCCCTGCCGACGAGCCGGTCGTAAAATTGTTTGAGGGCATTCTTACCCCCGACACCGCCAAGCGCAGCCATGTAGAGCAAACGGCGCATCTCGCTGTCGCCCATTTTGGAAATACCGGGACGTTTGCGCACAGAGCGTCCACTTTCATAAAGTTGTGGATCCAGACCTATAAAAGCTGTCAACCCCTTCGCATCGCCTTGGCCACTAGTCAGATTCTGCCACTGAAAGAGCTTCACCAGGAGGGGAAGGACGACTTTAGGGCCGACTCCTGGCAAATCCAGAAGCCGAGACACGTTCTGTTGAAAGGGTTCATAGCTTTGTTGCAGATCCTGAATGGCTCGCTCAATCTCGGCCAGCGCCTCTTCCAAGGCCTCAATGACCTGCTGAAAACTCTCCTGCACTTTGGAGGAGAGACCGGGGCGATAGGCAGCTTCCGTCAGACGGTTACGCTCTTTGTGCAACGCCTGCTCCAAATCAAGCCGCCGCTTGAGCAAACTATCGAGTTCCGAAACCTCCCCAGCCAGAGGGGGACGCAATGGTGGGTTGCGCTCCTGGCCATAGTGGGCCAGAATGCGCGCATCGACCCGGTCTGTCTTGGCTCGATAGCCTACGCCTTTGGCCCAATCGCGCACCTGTTTAGGATTCGGCATGCTTACCAGCCAGCCCTGCTCATAGGCATAGGCAACCAATCCCGCTTCGTATCCGCCGGTCGCCTCGATGATCAGATGAATCTGCCGCACATCCTGTTGCTCACAAAGCACTTTGACCTGCTCATACAGCGACTGACGGCCGCTGGCATCATTCGCGAACGCACCCAACTCTTCCGCGACATCGTCGACCCAGATGGCCGCAGCAAAATCCTTCTTCGCCATATCGACGCCCAGTATCAGTTTGTTGCTCATTGTTGGGAACCCCCTAGATCCCTCTCGGTTGCACGATTCTCACGTCTACCGGACGTGTCGCCAGAGGGTCCCACACTACCTGGTATCCGAGCTCTACGCTCTCCATTCTCTTCGTTCTCTCTGGCGGGTGCCGCATTTCTTCTCTGTTCAGGCTCGCTGGCCTTCGGGCACGGGGCCGCAATCTCTAGGCCTGTCCGGGAGCTTCGTCGCTCTATTCTGGCACCTTGTAACTTTTGTGGCAAGAGACGATCCCCCTATCTCTGGGTCGAACTGGACCGTTCAAGGGTTCCCACGGGCTTCGCCTTTTGCCATTTTCATGATACCAGGGTTCCCGATGGTAGGCTACATCAAGCAACATTTCTTCGTCCGTTATCGCAGCTTCGAGAGTTGGATCCATCTGAATCAGTTGGCCGAGCAGTGGCTCCAGGCAGAAGCCGACCTGCGTCTGCACGGTACACTCAAGGAAATCGTGGCGGAACGGTTTGCCCGTGAACAACCCACATTACACGCTTTGCCGCCACAGCGCTATGACACTTCGTATCACGAAGTGCGCCGCGTGGCTTGGGACAGCTATATCGAAGTGCGCGGGAACCGCTACAGTGTCGCGCACCTGCGTGGGCCAACTGGTCAGCATCCGCATCGGCCTGGACGATAGTCTACGCATCTATCAAGGTGAACAGTTGGTGGCCAGCCACACCTTGCGCCAGCGGCAGGCCGGCTGGGTGACGGTGGCGGAACACCATACGCCGCTTTGGCAGAGCGCACTGGAGGTAGAACGGCGTCCACTTGCGGTTTATGAGGAGGTGACGCAATGGAACTGAATACGTTGCTCACCAAGCTCAAACTGGAACACCTCGAAGCCCAGTTGGACACTGTTTGCGAACAGGCCGCCCAACGGCAGGAAGAGTACAAGGGCTTTCTGCAGCAGGCGCTGCAGAGCGAGTGGCAAGGCCGCGACCAACGGGGCATCGAAGCCCGCGCCCTAAGGGCACCCGGCCAGGCTCGTTTCCCTTGGCTCAAGACACTGGAGCAATTCGACTTTGACTTCCAGCCCAGCCTCGACCGTCGCCAACTGCGTGAACTGGCCGGCATGAGCTTTGTCGAACGAGGGCACAACTTAATTTTGCTCGGCCCGCCCGGGGTTGGGAAAACCCATCTTGCCATTGCGTTGGGCGTCAAAGCCGTCGAGGCTGGTTATTCTGTGCTCTTTCTGACTCTGGAAACGCTCATGACCCGCCTGGCCAAGGCGGTGCATGAGAATCGCCTCGAACGGAGTCTGCAACAACTGAGCTATCCCAAGCTCTTAATCATTGATGAGGTCGGCTATCTGCCTCTTGTTCGCACTGAGGCGACCTTGTTCTTTCGCCTAGTCGTACGGCGCTATGAGCGAGCGAGCATGATTATCACCAGCAACAAGAGCTTTCTCGATTGGGGCGATATGTTCAATGATCCCGTCCTGGCCACCGCAGTGTTGGATCGCTTGCTGCATTACTCGACGACGCTCAACATCAAAGGCGAGAGTTATCGGCTGAAGGAAAAACGCCGCACCGGCTTATTGGGACGGCTAGCGCCCGTTACTGGCGCAGAACCGGAACGTACGACGGACCTGCCGACCCCGACAACCTCACCGGACTGAAGGCGTCGCAAGCGTTACGAAATGCTTGTAACGATTTTGGAGGGCCCATGGTAAGACTCGAATTGACACTGGCCGAAGCTCGCCAACTCCAACACTGGCTGACCAACACCCATCCGTCTGGGCTGGAGAGCGTGAGCCGCTTGCCAACAAAACTGGCTGCGGCGTTGGACGACGCCACCCAGCGTCACCTGTGTCCCGTCTGTCAGCAGGGGTTCACCCAGGAGCACAGTGGACGCACGGGTCGCTATTGTAGCGCCGCTTGTAAGCAGAAAGCCTATCGACGACGCCAGCTGGAGCGCCGCAAAGCCTTTGCGCGGCCAAAACGCAGGTAATGGCTACTTTTGCGCTTGACCTGGCTTTGAGTTTTTCGCTTTACTGACCAAAGGCGTTCGTATCACTCGTGGGCAGAGCGTCTGCTTGAACATCGGCCAACCGCTCTGCCCTGCCTTCGGTCACCCGTGCAGCGCTCAAGTTGCTCTCCAGCAGCGCTCTATCCTCTGCACGAGTAGTTCGATTCTAGCATGACCTGCTCACTAGCCCCAATGAGCCACGAGCGTCAACTGGCTCAAAAGCTGTAAAAAAGGACTTTTCGGTTGTTGACTAGGGGACATTTTAACCCGTGTTTTGCGGACATCTCATTCCGTTCTTGACAACGAATGCTAGACTGGCGGTTTGGTGGGTGGTTGTTCCAGTTGGCACAGCCACTTTTCGATTTCAACGAGGCGTTGTGCAAAGGCGAACAGGTGTTGTAACAAATAACGGGGGCCCACTGGGCGCGCTTGTTCGAGACTCAGTTCACCTTTTGACCCCTTGCTCAACAACTCAGACGGGCTGTAGGTTGACATCTTGTACGCCTTTCTCACGAAGATGAATCAAGTTGGTCCGCTGCGGAAGGCAACCGAAAACGGCCACCGCCCAACGAATGGTTGTCCAGGTGGCCGTCAACCCTTTGTCGCTGCGCAAATGGCGAAAATTGCTGGTTGAATTTTGCAACGGGTCGTGCTATGCTGGGTGCATGGCAACAGCATCCGCATGGCTACAGCACCGCAACAGCCGCCGAACATACGCTGCACCAGGACTGGGCTAAACAAGGCTCGTTTTCAAGGTTGTTGCCCGCTTGGACTTGATTTCGTTGGGCAGGTGGGTTGCCCGCAGCCGCCCAGCCGGTGAGCTTGGTGTTCGGCGGCCAGCGATCTTGAGGGAAGGCCAGTCCCCCAAACAACCGTGCAGCCGGTACATGCACAACGATTCTTGCTCGGCCAACAATAATTGGAAGCGCGTTCGAACCGTTTCCGCCTTCCACAAAACAGATTGGGTCAGAACGCGCAACGGCTGCTAGGCTAGCGGCTTGGCAGGTGGCTGTTCGAGTTGGCGCAGCCGTCTTTCGATCTCAGCAAAGCGTTGGCCAAAGGCGAACAGGCGTTGTAGCAGGTAACGGGGCCCGCTGGGCGCGCTGGTTCGAGGCGCAACGCACGCTTTGTCCACTTGCTCAACAACTCGGACGGGCTGTACGTAGACATATTATGCGCTTTTCTCACGAAGATGAATCAAGTTGGTACGCTGCGGAAGGCAACCGAGAACGGCCACCGCCCAACCACTGGTTGTCAAGGTGGCCGTCAACTTGATTGCGCACCCGTAAGCTAGGTACAAGGGGCGAAAATTGCTGGTTGAATTTTGCCGCGGGTCGTGCTATGCTGGATGCAGAGCAACAGAACCCGCATAGCGGCGGCAATCAGCTAGGTGGGGCTGGTTATGGCACAGCAACAGCCGCCGAACATACGCTGCACCAGGACTGGGCTATTCTAGGCTCGTTGGCAAGGTTGTTGCCCGCGTGGGCGGTTCTCGTCGGGGTGGTGGGTTGCCCGCAGCCGCCCAGCCGGTGAGCGGGGTGTTCGGCCGCTCAGACCATCGCACGGGGTAGACAATCGTGGGGCAAGCGAGTTGCACTTTCATCCTAGAAAAGAATGGCGTACAATAGAAATCAGCCATAAAATTGTGGCCGAGGAGAATAAACGCCATTTATAGGTGAGTACTAGGTGTATATGAAGGTTCAACGAGTTTACATCGATACGTCGGTCATCGGCGGCTGTCTCGATCAAGAATTTGCCATCTGGTCCAAAGGCTTGCTTAAAGATTTTCAGAAAGGCAACTTTCTGTTGGTCATCTCGACAACGGTGGCCGCAGAAGTCGCGGCTGCCTATGAAGCTGTCCAGATTCAGTATGAGGATTTTCTCAGCATTCAACCGGAAATCCTCGATGTTACCGAACAAGCTATCGCACTCGCCCAGGCGTACCAAGTGCGCGAGATTCTGACACCCAAGTATTACACCGATGGTTTACACATCGCGCTGGCTACGGTTGCGGAGGTGGATGTATTAGTGAGTTGGAACTTTAAGCATATCGTCCATTTCAACAAAATTCGGCTCTTCAATGCCGTCAATTTGGAGATGGGATACAAGCCGATCCAGATTTATTCCCCCCGCGAGGTAACGAGCTATGAAGTCGATTGAAATTCATGCTGTTGAACTCGTCCGCAAGATTCGCGATCAACAGACGATAGAATTGCAAGGGAAAAGTCCTGCCGAGCAGATCGCCTACTATCGCGAAAAAGCGCGCAGGTTTCATGCGAAATTGGCGAAGCGAGCAAAAAAGCGCAAAGCCGTTATCGCTGTGCCGACTTGAAGTTTGCTCTTTCTTCAGCCTGCTCTCAGCAACAGCCGCCGAACATACGCTGCACCGGGACTGGGCTATTCTAGGCTCGTTTTCGAGGTTGTTGCCCGCTTGGATGCTTTTTCGTCGGGGTAGTGGGTTGTCCGCGGCCGCCCAGCCGGTGAGCTGGGTGTTCGGCGGCGTAGACCATCGCACGGGAAAGGCAGCAAAAGTAAACCAACTTGTGGGATAATCATTAAGGGTATTTGTTCAAATAATCGACCTATCGATAATACTTGTTAG
>JAAUPU010000100.1 GCA_012032975.1 Caldilineaceae bacterium
TGCAGATCCCTCTCTGGCAGCGGGACCTTACGGGCTTTCTCGGCCGTTCGTCGTTGCGGGCGCCGTGATCGCCCTCGCCGCCGCGATTCGTGCGCCTGCGCTCGGCAGCATCTCTTCGGCGTCGGCCTCGGTCGCGCTGCTCGCCTTCATGTCCTGGTATCTCCTTTCCTTTTCCATTTACGCCGCGCGCGAGCAGCGACCCACTGTGGGCGACGTTTTTCCCGATTTCGCGCTCACCGACTCGACCGGACAGACGTTTCGATTGATGGAGAACCGCGGCAAGCGCCTCTTGGTGCTGCTGTACCGCGGCGATTGGTGACCCTTCTGCGTCACGGAGCTCGTGGAGCTCCGCAGAAACTATCAAGACATTCTCGATCGCGGCGTAGACGTCGTCGCGATCAGCGTGGACCCGCCCCAAGCCAGCGAAGCGCTTCGGCGCCGTCTCGAGCTTCCGATGCGTTTTCTCTCCGACTCCGACGGAGCGTTGTTCGACGCGTTGAACGTGCGCGATACCAACGGCCGCCCTCCGGCGTGGCTCCTACCGCCGGGTTGGACGAGCCCCGCGGCGTCACGCGACATCTTTCTGCCGGCAACCTTCTTGGTGGACGTTCCCGACGCGCCGGGGACACCCGCCGTCGTACGTTGGGTGTACCGGCCCGACACGTATAGGGTACGCGCGACGCCTGGCGCCGTGCTCGCGGCCATCGATACCACCGCACGAACGCCCTAGTCTGCGGGCGATCGCTCCGACCTCGACCGGCGCGCACGATGCCCGACAGCGGGGAATTCGTCGGCCCGAGCGACGAGATACGGACACGGAGGAGCCCTAGCGATGCCGTCAGCGACCGACAGGGAAATTCAACGCTTCATGCACGGACTCGTGCGAAGAAACCCCGGCGAGCGCGAGTTCCACCAAGCCGTGCGCGAGATCGCCGAGTCGGTGATGCCCTTCGTGCTTGAGCATCGGAAATACTACGACGCCAACATCCTCGAGCGCATGACCGAGCCCGATCGAATCGTGATCTTCCGCGTCACGTGGGAGGACGACCAAGGTCACATTCGCGCGAACCGTGCGTGGCGCGTGCAATTCAACAACTCGATCGGGCCGTACAAGGGCGGGCTGCGCTTTCATCCGAGTGTGACGCTGAGCGTCCTCAAGTTTCTCGGATTCGAGCAGGTCTTCAAGAACAGCCTCACCGGCCTGCCCATGGGCGGCGCCAAGGGCGGATCCAACTTCAACCCGAAAGGAAAGACCGACCGCGAGGTCATGCGCTTCTGCCAGTCGATGATGATCGAGTTGCACCGCCACATCGGCGAGGACACCGACGTGCCGGCCGGCGACATCGGCGTCGGCGCCCGCGAGATCAGCTACTTGTTCGGGCAGTACAAAAGGATGGAGAACCGTTTCACGGGAATCCTCACGGGCAAGGGCCTCGCCTTCGGCGGCAGCTTGGTTCGTACCGAGGCCACGGGCTACGGCGTGGTCTACTTCATGCAGAACATGCTCGCGGAGAAGGGCGAGGCGCTGGCTGCTTCGTTGCGCGCCGCCGGTGGTCGGGCCACTTTTCATGCGCTGGATGTGCGCGACCCCGCTGCGGTCCAAGCCGTCTTCGAGCAAGTCGCGGCGAGCCACGGCAAACTCGATGTACTCATCTGCGCGGCCGGCGTGCTGTCCGGCGCGCTCCTCCAGCCCGAGGAATTTCCCCTCGAAATGTTCGAGTTTGTCCTCGATGTCAACGTCAAGGGTAGCTTCTTGTGCGTGAAGTACGCCACGCCGCTGCTGGTTGCCGGCGATGGCGGGGCGATTATCCTGGTTGGCTCAGGGGCTGGGGTGACGGGCGGAAGCTCGTCGATTGCCTACGGAGCCAGCAAGGGCGCGGTCAACGGCATGGGCATGACGCTGGAGCGTCACCTGGCCGACCGGGGCGTGCGGGTCAACGTGGTCTGTCCGGGCGGCATCCAGAGCGAGCTAAAACTCAACCAGATGCGCGCTGTGGCCGATGCACAGGGAGAGCTGTTTGACATCGAGGCTGCTGCCGCGCGCCTTGGCGACCCGATGGGTGTGGCCAAGCTCATCGCCTATCTCGCCTCGGACGACGGCGCCTATGTGCGGCGCAATATGTTTACGCGCTAGGTCGAGGCCACCGCAGTACATAGCTGTCCACCAAGTCACACGAAGGTCCACGAAGCACAGGTCAAGACATCGTGCTTCGTGGACCTTCGTGGCTGCTTTTTTATTTTGAATTCGCTCAGTAGACCGGAATCCCCGCCTCGCGCAGCAGCCGATGCACGTTCTCGCTGGCCTGCGGGAAGCGCTCGTCGGGCAGGTGTTCGAGCATCATGTATTCGTCCGGGTGCATCTCGTGCCAACGACGGAGCGCGGTGGTCAGCTCCAGTTCGCCCTCGCCGGGAAGCTCCTCGTCGAAGTGGGTGACAAAGCCATCGCGCACGCGGATGTCCTTGCAATGGCCGACCGGGCTGATCGGACCCATCAGGTCGAAGATGTGGTTGAGCCGGGCCGCGCTGTCGTAAACCTGGTGCAGCGCCTGGAAATGATTGACATAATCCATCACCACCCGCAGCCGCGCTGAGCCGACCGTGGCGATGAGTTCAGCCGTTGGCCTCGGGCGAGTTGAGGATCGTCAGCACGTGGGTTCGATGACCACGGTCTGCTCTGCCTCTTCGGCGAGCGCTGCCACGCGGCGCATCGAATCGACCAAACGTCGCCAACTCTCCTGCGTGTGGTTGGCGCGCGACGGGCTGTACGATCCATTGGGACTGAGGCTGCCCGTGCGGATCAGGCAGACATGCGCCCCCAACTGCCTTGCAACCCCCACCCCCTGGCCGATCTGTTCGATGAGGCCTTCACAGACGGATGGGTCTGGGTCAAAGAGACAGCCTCGAAAGCCAATCCCGAACTGCACCAGGTCCATCTTTTTTTCCTCGAATAGCCTACGCACGTGGACACAGCTTCCACCTGCACCTGACCCAGCGATGCGCCGGGCAAGTGCATCCCCGCGCCGGTCAATCGCAGGCCGCGGATCGCCTCCAGATGGTGCGGCGTTAGCTCATCCAACGTACCAGGCATCATCCCCACTACACCGAGTCGCATGGTTTCTCCATTCTCTTCCTTGTTTGGGTTCCACTTCTCCGGGAAAGTATACCCGCGGCCATGCCCCCGCGCGCAATCGCGAGCTGGTTGAGAATGGGCCGAAGATGACGGCAGTCGAAACCAGACCATGCAACGGCGTCCGTGTTTTGTCGATGCCCCGACCCGCGCGGCAACCGGGAAAACTGACTCTTGACAACAAGATATAAACGGTTGTATATATACATTATAAATTAACGTTGTTTATATCTCAGGAGAGTTCACGATGTCAGAGCTACACGTTGTTTTGGGGACGGGTCCGCTGGGGCGAGCAGTGATGGAGGCGTTGGCGACGCGCGAGCGGCGGGTGAGGCTGGTCAACCGCAGCGGCCAGATGGCTTCTGTGCCTGACTCGGTGGAAATCGTGGCCGGCGATCTCTACCAACGTGACAACGTGGCTGCGTTGACCGAAGGCACAGCGGTCGTTTATCATTGCGCCCAGCCCGGCTACACCAAGTGGGTCGAAGAATTTCCGCCGTTGACAACGGCGATTCTTGACGGCGTTGCGCAGAGCGGGGCCAAGCTGATCGTGGGCGACAACCTCTATATGTACGGCGACACCCGCGGTGCGCCGATCCACGAGGGATTGCCCAACGCAGCCAGGACGCGCAAGGGAATGGTGCGGGCACAGGTAACAAAGATGGCGCTGGACGCCCATCAGAGCGGCACGGTGCGCGTCGCCATCGGTCGCGGCTCGGACTTTTTTTGGACCCTACGTGCTCGGTTCGATGATGGGCGAGCGAGTCTTCTATCCGGCCCTGGAGGGCAAGGCCGCGCAGCTGGTTGGCGATATCGATGCCCCCCACACTCAGACCTATATCGGCGACTTTGGCGAGGCGTTGGCCATCTTGGGCGAACGCGAGGAGGCGCTGGGGCAAATCTGGCATGTACCTAACGACCGGCCGACCGTCACACAACGCGAGTTTGCCGAGATCCTGTTTGCGGCTATCGGCAAACCACCCAAAGTGAGCGCGATGGGTAAGTTGATGATGCGGCTGGGCGGTCTCTTTATTCCAGAGGCGCGTGAGATGGTCGAGATGATGTACGAGTTCGATCAACCATTTGTGGTGCAGAGTGATAAGTTCGAGGCCGCCTTTGGCATGAAGGCGACGCCGCTGGCCGATTCCATCGCCGCCACGGTGCGCTGGTTTCAGGCCAACCCGCACGCAAAGTAGGAGCAGCCTGATGAGCGCAACACGCAGAGGCCGTCCCCCCGCCGCAGACTCGCTGAGCGAGGGAGCGATCAAGGCGGCCGCCCGCCAGTTGATGGGCGAGCGGGGCACGGCAGGGCTTTCGCTGCGGGCGATTGCCCGGTTCCCTGGGCGTCACCGCGCCGGCCATCTACAACTACTTTCCACGGCTGGACGACCTGATCACCGCGCTGGTGATCGACGCCTTCAGCCACTTTGCCGACGCCATCGTCGCCGCGATCGAGGCCAGTGCGAATGAAGCCAGCGCGTCGCAGCTTCGCGCCGGCGCGCTGGCTTATCGGCAGTGGGCCATCGACCACGCCGTCGACTTCGAACTGATCTACGGCAACCCGATTCCCGGCTACGAAGCGCCCGCCGAGATCACCGTGCCGCTGGCCGCGCGACCCCTGCTGGTGATGGGCGGACTCCTGCTGGCCGCCCATCGGTCCGGCGAACTGCGCATTCCAGACGCCTACACAACGCTGCCTCCCGCTGTGGAGGCGTATCTGGCCGAACACTATGCTGAGATGATGGAGGGCGCGCCGATCACGCTGGTGACGCTGCTGGCCAGCAGTTGGTCGCACATGCACGGCATGGTCATGCTGGAGTTGTTCGGCCACCTGGGCCCCGTGGTCGGCGATTCAGGCGCCTTCTACGCCCAAGAGATCGATGTCCTGCTGGCTTCGTTTGGGCTATAGACTTGCACAATCGTTTGGATCTCCGTTTCCGGATCATCCAGCGTCCTCCCGATAGAGCCGCAACGCTTCGCCCAACCGCTCGACTGCGGCCAGACTATAGGGGAGGGATCACGATCAGGTGGGCGGCGCCGGCCTGCTCGTAGCCGTGAAAGGCCTCGGCCAACTCCTCGGCGCTGCCGCTGAGCGGCTGCTTGGGCAAGGAATTGACCTCGCCCAGGTCGGATAAGACGACCTGCGCGTCAACGGTCACGGCCTGCGCAGCCGGGTCGCGACCTCAGTAGAGGAACTCGTACCAGTGGTCTGAAGAGTTGTCCGGCGTCGGGCCATATTTGAATACCATCTGCTGGTTCAAGGAGCATCTATCGCAAGGCCAGCCATTTCGGTCGATCGAGGCATGGAGGGCAAGCCCGACCCATGCAAATACGCGGCGCTTGTGGGCGATCTGTAACGACTACGGCTGCGGACAAACCAGGTATCTCGGAGAGTCCTCGTCGGTCCTCATGGGTTGAAACCATACGCGGTCTCGACTTTGGCGGCAACGTACTTTATAATTTTCGAGACGCGTCCCGATATGCTTGGCAGATATCCGATTGTGATTGGAGCAGTATCCTGCATCATGGCCTTTGACAAAATCTGGTCGAGAATTGTCGATCTGCACGACCGCATCGTCGCAATTGGCGATCGAGATACCGACAGCGAAGAAGAGAAGCTGCAGCACCACTTTCTCATCAGCGTAGGTTTGCTGATGAGCGCGGGTGGCCTCATGTGGGGCACATTGACGACGTATTATGGATATCCGCTGCGATCGCTGATTCCATTCGGGTATGTGGTGTTGACGGCGATCAACTTCGTTGCCTTTTATTACACCAAGAACTTCCGCTTCACGCGGCTGTTTCAGGTTTCGATCAGCTTGGCGCTGCCATTCATGTTTCAGTGGGTACTGGGCGGCTTCATTCCCAGCGGCGTGGTGATGTTGTGGGCCATGTTCGCCATCGTTGCCTCTCTGACCTTTCAGGACTTCAAGCTAAGTATCGGACTGCTGATTGCATTCTTGGCGCTGACCGTCTTCAGCGGTTTGATCGACAGCTATATGGTCCCGCACGCAATTCAAGCCTGGCCCGGCTTCAACACATTGCTGATCGTCATCAACGTGTGTGCCATATGCGGCATTGTGTTGGGCGCCAACATCTATTACGTGGCCAAGCAAGACGAGACAAAGCGGGCCCTGGTCGATGCTGAGCAGCGGGCGGACACAGCCAACCAGGCCAAGAGCCTCTTCCTTGCCAACATGAGTCATGAAATTCGCACGCCGCTAAACGCCATCATCGGCATGACAAGCTTGTTGCAGAGCACGGATCTGACCAGCGTGCAGGCCGACTTTGTCGAGACCATCAACAACGGCGGCGAGACGCTGCTCTACGTGATCAACGACATCCTTGACTTTTCCAAGATCGAAGCGGGCCACCTGGAACTGGAGGTGCGCCCCTTTGATCTGCGCAATTCCGTCGAGTGTACGCTGGACCTCCTGGCCGGCAAGGCTGCGGACAAGGGGCTCGACCTCGCTTATCTGATGGACGAATCGGTCCCCGAGACGATAGCGAGCGACGAAACCCGGCTGCGCCAGATTCTGACCAACCTGATCAGCAACGCAATCAAATTCACCGAAGAAGGCGAGGTCGTTCTATCCATCACAGCAAAGCCGTTGGGCGGCTACAGAATCGGTTCCGGTCATCCTGACGGGGCGGCGCCTGCGGTGCAGCCAACCGAGCTGCACTTTTCTGTGCGCGATACCGGCATCGGCATTCCCGAGGATCGAATGCCCCGCCTGTTTCAGTCATTCAGCCAGGTCGATGCGTCCACGACGCGTCGCTTTGGCGGCACCGGTCTGGGACTGGCGATCAGCAAACGACTCTCGGAATTGATGGGCGGCAGCATTTGGGTAGAAAGTGAAGTCGACCACGGGACGACTTTCCGCTTCACGATTTATGCCGACGCGTTGCCAAATCCATCTGACACCGACGTGCGTGAGGCCGGTCTGCTGCTTCACGGGAAACGGTTGCTAGTCGTCGATGACAACGCCACGAATCGGGAGATTCTCTGCCGATACGCGTACTCGTGGGAGATGGAGATACAGGATACAGCCTCTCCAAGCGAGGCGTTGGCATGGCTGCGCGATGGTCAGTCGTTCGATGCCGCCATCTTCGACATGCAGATGCCGGAGATGGATGGGGTAACACTGGCTCGCCAAGTCGCTCAACTCGAGCGCAAAGAGACGCTGCCTCTCGTGTTGTTGACCTCGCTGGGCATGAACAATCAGCCGAGCGACACCACCGGCGACGTTCAGTTCGCTGCCGAACTGGCCAAGCCGATCAAGCCGTCCCAGCTTTTCGACTTGCTGGTCAATGTCTTCAGCGCCCAACCGACCCGCGTCGTACGCCGTAAGTATCGATCTCCGTTGGCGCTCGATGGCGAACTGGCCAAACGTCTTCCGCTGCGCATCTTGTTGGCGGAAGACAATCGCAACAATCAGAAGCTGGCCCTGTACTTGCTGGACGGGCTGGGGTACCGGGCCGACCTGGTCGAGAACGCGCCAAGGCGCTCGATGCCCTCGAGCAGGCATCCTACGACGTCATCCTCATGGACATTCAGATGCCGGTGATGGATGGGCTGGAAGCAACTGCCGCGATCCGCGTGCGCTGGCCGGATGCGTCCGATCGGCCCGTGATCGTCGCGATGACGGCCAACGCGCTTCAGGGCGACCGGGAGGCATTCCTCGAAGCGGGCATGGACGATTACATCAGCAAACCCATTCGTGTCGATGACCTCGTGGCGGCGCTGGAGCGCGTGCAGGCGGGCGGCGACGCCACCAATGCGCCGACGGCGTACAAGGCTGCCGGTGAGGCCGACCGATCGCCCGCCGACAGCGATGATGCTCCACTCCTCGATGAAAAGACGCTCGACGGGCTGCTGCGGATGGTCGGCGGGAATCAGGCGTTTGT
>JAAUPU010000101.1 GCA_012032975.1 Caldilineaceae bacterium
ATTGGCGCTGTTGCTGCGGGCGTTGCTGATGATCATTGGCAGCGTCATTCTTTTGCTGCTGCTCGACTGGCAATTGACCATCATCGTCTTGGTGACACTGGTGCTTGCCGGCCTGATCATCTGGGTTACCATGCGGCTGGCGCGGCCGATCTTCAGCGTGGTGCAGCGCAAGCTGGCCGGCCTCAACACCATTGTGCAGGAGAATCTGGCCGGCGTCCGTGTTGTCAAAGCCTATGCGCGCGAGCGCTTTGAAGAGCAGCGTTTTGGCAAGGCCAACATGGACTATGCCGATGAAAATATTCGGGTCGGTCGCATCATGGCCGTGGTCACGCCGACGCTGCTGGTGCTGACCAACGTGGCCAGCGCGCTGATCATCTGGTTTGGTGGGTTGGATGCGATCAACGGCCGGCTGACGGTTGGCGAACTGGTTGCATTCAACAGCTACCTGATGATTGGCATGGCGCCGCTGTTGTTGTTGGGCAATATCCTGATGATGGTCTCGCGGGCCGACGCATCTTCCGAGCGGGTGCTGGAGGTGCTGAACACTCAGCCTGCCATCTCGATCATTCCAGACCCCCACCGCGCCGAGCGCATCACCGGTCGGGTCACCTTTGAGAATGTCGCGTTTGGCTACAATGCGCCCCAAAATGGCGCGGGTCGCACCGGACGCGGGGCCGCTGTCAATGGCCACGCACCCGAGCTGACCGTGGCCCATGAAGATGTACTCAGCGGCGTCAGCTTTTCGGTCGAATCGGGTCAACGTGTGGCCTTGCTGGGCGCCACCGGCGCTGGCAAGAGCACGCTGGTCAACCTGATCCCACGCTTTTACGATGTCGCGGGCGGGCGCATCTGCGTGGATGATGTGGATGTGCGCGACTGGGAGCCGCGCACGCTGCGCGCTCAAGTGGGCATGGTGCTGCAGCAGACCACGCTCTTCAGCGGCACGATCCGCGAGAATATCGCCTATGGCCGTCCCGACGCCCCGCTAGAGGAGGTGATCGCCGCGGCCAAAGCCGCGCAAGCCCACGACTTTATCATGTCCATGGCCGATGGCTACGAAAGCTCGGTGGGGGCGCGCGGCACAAATCTTTCCGGCGGTCAACGCCAGCGGATTGCCATTGCGCGCGCGCTGTTGCTTCAGCCCGGCATCTTGATCCTGGACGATAGCACCAGTTCGGTAGACCTGGACACCGAGGTCAAGATCCAGGATGCGCTGGAGGAATTGATGAGCCGCTCGACGACCTTTGTTGTCGCCCAGCGGATCAACAGCGTGCTCAATGCCCACCAGATTCTGGTACTCGACGACGGTCGCATTGTCGACCGGGGCAACCACGCCGAGTTGCTCAAGAGCAGCGAAATCTATCGCGATATCTACCGGTCGCAGATCGGCGGGGACGCGATTGTCGAGGAGCAAAGCGCGGGCTAGATTGGCCATGAATTTCACGAATGACACGAAGTTGAAGCCGATCCAGGACAACCGTTATCCGCCGATGATGCTGATTGCAAAGACATTCTCTGCGTCATCTGTGAAATCTGTGGAAAGATACTTTGAAGGCAGGAAACCATGACACAGCAAAAATCTGAGCAGACGCCGTTGCGGTTGGGCTTTGGGGGCGGGGCGCGCTTGACCGGCGAGGCGGCCGGCGATATTCGGGCGACAGTCTTTCGGCTCCTTGGCTATCTGCTTCCCTATCGGGGCCGGCTGCTCTTGGTCGCGGTGCTGGTGATCGCATCCACACTCTTCCAGTTGGCGGGACCGATCCTGTTGGGGCAGGCCATCGATGACAATGTCATCCCCGGCGACGCCACCGGGCTGGGGCGCACGGTGTTGCTCATGATCGCCGTCTATGTGGGCGCGGGGCTGGCCAGGCTGGCCCTTGGCTTCATCATGGTCGCGGTGGGTCAAAACATGATTTCGGATATGCGCGGCCAGCTGTTTGGCCATGTGCAGACGCTTTCCATGTCCTATCATGATGAGCACAGTTCGGGCGACCTGATGAGCCGCATCACCAACGACACCGAAGCCATCAACCGCGCCATCTCCGACGGGCTGATCGAGTTCACCTCCAATATCCTGCTGCTGGGTGGCATCATGGTGGCTATGTTTCTGCTCAACGTGCCGCTGGCCATCGGCACGCTGATCATTTTGCCGATCATGCTCTACATCACCATGGCGGTGACTCGCTATAGCCGCAAGGCCTTTCGCGAAGTGCAGCAACATCTGGGCGCGCTCAACGGCGTGATGGAGGAGAATATCTCCGGTCTGCGCGTGGTCAAAGCCTTTGCCCGCGAGGGCGATACACTGAGCAAATTTGAGATCGTCAACGCAAAGAATCGCCAGGCTGGATTCAAGGCGGATATCATCACTGCTGCACTCGGCCCCATGTTCACGACCATGAGCACCATCACCATCGCGGCGACCGCCTTGCTGGGCGGCTGGCTGTCGCTGCAAGGGTTGGTCAGTGTGGGCGTCATCACGACCTTTGTCATCTATATCATGAACTTCTTCCGCCCCATGCGCGCCATCGCCATGCTCTACAACCAGTTGCAGTCGGCGCTGGCCGGTGCGGAGCGCATCTTCCAGGTGCTGGACGAAGCGCCCGTCGTGCTCGATCTGCCCGAAGCCAAACCGCTGGATCGCATCCAGGGTGCGGTCGAGTTCGACCATGTGACCTTCGAGTACGAGCCAGGCAAGCCGGTGCTGGAGGATGTCAATCTGGTCGCCGCACCGGGGCAGACCATCGCATTGGTGGGGCCAACTGGCGCTGGCAAGACCACGATCATCAGCCTGCTCAGCCGTTTTTACGATGTGAGCGAGGGCGCAATCTACATCGACGGCCACGACATCCGCACGGTGCAGCAGCAGTCGATCCGCGACCAGTTGGGCATCGTGTTGCAGGACACCTTCCTTTTCTCCGGCACGGTGCTGGAGAACATCCGCTACGGCCGGCTGGGTGCTACCGACGACGAGGTAATCGCAGCTGCCCAGTTGTCCAACGCCGACCGCTTCATCCGCACGTTGCCCCTCGCGTATCAAACCCAGGTTTCGGAGCAGGGGCACAATTTCAGCCAGGGACAGCGGCAGTTGCTGGCCATCGCCCGCGCCATCCTCGCCGACCCGCGAATCCTGATCCTGGACGAAGCGACCAGCAGCGTGGACACCCGCACGGAAATGCACATCCAGCAGGCGTTGTTGCGTCTGATGGAAGGGCGCACCTCGTTTGTCATCGCCCACCGGCTCAGCACGATCCGCAAGGCTGACGAGGTGCTGGTCGTCAACGACCACCGCATCATCGAGCGGGGCACGCATGAGCAATTGTTGGCCCAAGAGGGCTTTTACTACAATCTCTACATGAGCCAATACCGCCGCGCCGAGTTGATGGCCGCGGCATGAGGGTGGGGTGCGGGACAGAACGGACCGCCTCGGGTCTATCCCGGAAGCGGGGCGATCTCAGGAGATCCGGCGTTCGGGGTGGAATAGGCGGATATGGGGCGAGAAATGACTCAAGCGGCGATTTGGGACGAGTTCAAGCAGCTTTCAATTGGGTGTGTTCAAAACGAGCAATCCAATATCCTGCCGGATCATTCAAACAGTAGAAACAGGCTGCCAGTTTGGCTGATGCTTGTCGCGCGTGTTTCTTGGCAGTTGGAGCATTCCGGGATTAGGCCATGAGATTTCCGGCTGAGCCACCCACTCTGGCCTAATCCCGGAATGCTGGCTCCGCCTACTCCAACAGAACCTCGCTCAACGCCTCTTTTGGAGCTTTCGCAAGACAGGCCAAGAGCATCACCTTGCCATCCTGCCGAGCGTTCACGATCCTTGGCGGCTCTCGCGGGCCAGGGCATCCCAGTCCACGCCAAAGCCGAAGCCAGGGTCGTTGGCTTCAGGATTGCGGAATTCCAACACGAGATCGAATTCCTGTCGTTCGAGCAGTTCCGGCGTTTCGGAGAGACCCAACGTCAGTTCGGCGATCACGCGGTAGGTGGCGCCGATGACCGGCTCGCGCAGGTGTAATGTGGTTTCGATGCGCTGCTCGCTGCGCGCCATGAGGTAGACGCTGGCGTTCTCGGTGCCGTCGGGATTGAGTACGCGGATCTCCACATTGGGCTGCTTGTCCTGCACGGCCGTCAACCATGCCCGGCGTCCAGATGCGCTTCATGTCTGGGTAGGGATAGAGGATCATCCGTTCGAAGCGAAGTTGGGCGTCTTCTTCAAACAGCGGGATTTCCATGCGCGGTCTCACAGGTTTGCACAAACAGGTGGCGGTCTGGCTTTGAGCTTTCAGCGGGAAGGCATGGGAGTCGAACCCACCGCAGCCGGCTCTGCGCCGCCTGCCACTGATTTTGAAGACCAGGGCGCCCACCGGGACACATCCCCTCCCACGGGCATTGTACAGAATTGGGCCAGCAGAGGCAAAAGCGCGCCAACCCAACATCCGGGTCCGAAGCCGATCCTAAAAGTTGACATTTTTGCGTCCAAAACGTATCTTCTCAGGGAAGTGAAACGGAAGCCACACGCTCGAAATACGAGGCAGATCGCGTTCGTCGTGAATGGAGACGAACCGCACTCTGATCCTCCATTGATCGGGAATCGACCTATCGCGTGAACGAAAAAATCTGGGTTCCCCTCGACATCGACGTCCGCTTTGCCGAGACCGATCTGATGGGTGTCGTACACCACAGCGCCTACGTGGTCTGGCTGGAAGCGGGGCGCATCGCCTGGATGAACGCCGCGGGCATGCCGTATACGGAAGTAGCGGCCAGCGGTCACCATTTCGCCGTGACAGAGATCGGGATCGAGTACAGAACGCCAGCCTATTTTGGCGACACCGTGCGGCTGGAGACACGGCTCGTCGAACTACGTAGTCGCCAGGTTGGATTCGAGTATCAGCTTCATTGCCTGGCCAAGGATGCGCTGTTGGCGACGGGCCGCAGCCGTCATATCTGTGTCGATCTTGCCGGGCAGATGACCAGGATTCCCCAGGATGTGGCAGAACGCCTGACGGCAGGCATGGCGCGGTTGATGGAACGTACGCCACCAGGAATGAAACAATGAGCGGGCAAATCTGGCGATGATCCATGTCGAGCAACATGGACCGGTGCTGGCCATTCGGATGGCGCGGTCCCTTTTCGGAAAACCTCTCTATTGGACCACCGCCTATTGGGTGGATGGTCTGCTGATCGACAGCGGCCCGCGCTGCACTGCAAACGAGCTGGTTCGATTGCTCAAGCATCTTCACATCGACCAAATTGCCATCACCCACGCCCACGAGGATCAGATCGGTGGCCTGGCCGAATTACAGCGCCGCTATCCAGACGCCCCCATCCACGCCTCCCGGCGCGCTGCGGAACGAATCGAAGCCCCCGACCGCATTCCGATGCAGCGATACCGTCGCCTGATCTGGGGCGTACCCCAGCCGGCGACCGATATCCGTAGTTACGACCTGAACAACGACCGCATCGAGACGCCCGAGCATTGCTTTCGGGTGATCGAAACGCCCGGACATACCCCCGATCACATCTGCCTCTTCGAACCAGAACGACGCTGGCTCTTCAGCGGCGATGCGTATATCGGCGGTAGCGACATCACCTGGTCGAGCGAAGCCGATCTATTTGGCGTCGTCTGTAGTTTGCGTGGCCTGGCAAGCCTGCACCCCGAGCGTCTTTTCCCAGCAACGGCGATCTCCGCCGCACCGCGTTGCCCGATCTCCACGAAAAGATCGGGCTTCTACTCAAGATGACCCGCGCAGTCGCCGAACTGGACGCCGCCGGCCATTCAGCCTCCGATGTCGTGGCCGCGCTCTTTGGCAAGGAAAGTACGCTGCGCTTCTGGACCTCCGACCATTACTCGTCGGCCAACCTGGTCGAGGCATGTCGAAGCTACAACGCGCTGCTCTCTTCCAGGGATCCATCCGGTCAACCAGCGTTTTCCGCACAGTGCAAGACCCGGACTCCGACCCGACCGACTCGTTCTACAAGCCACTCCGCTGGTCTGAGCGACCTCTTCCGCTAACCTCGTAGACGCGCCCAAGCTCAACAGAGAGCCTCACCGACCATGCGATGGGCGAGCCGCGTGCCAATAGACCATTCCACCACCAACGAGGTTCCCGATACCATGCACCTGACTCAATCCGTCGATGCGGCCGAGCTGGACCAGATTGAACGCGAGTGGGGCGCAGCCCCGCGACAGCACCATCGCCTGCAGGTCGATCACCCCTTCTTAACCGGCGATGGCCAGTTGCTGGTAAGCGACAGACGGCGCGGAGAGATCTGCTACGTCATGCACCGTGGGCGACCCGATGATGGCCTTTTGTTGCACATCAAGACCTTCTACCCGCTTGGCGCGTTTCGGCTGCCGACCGGTGGCATCCACCAGGGAGAAGGCGTCGAGGAGACACTGGCACGCGAGATCACCGAAGAGACGGGGCTGACCGTTGGAAAGGGCGCCGACACCGTACGGGTGCAGAAATATCTGGGTGTGCTCTCGTACGAGTTTCAGCACACCGGTTTGCAGCAGCAGTTTGACTTCGCCACCTACTGCTGGCTCGTGCAGATGCCGATTGGCGCGGTGCTAAATCCTCAAGACCCGGCCGAGCAGATCGGCGGTTGGCAATGGTGTGGGCCAGGCGAACTGATCGCCGTAGCCGAAAAGCTGGAATCGGTTGGGGACTCTACGCCGGATTGGGGGGATTGGGGCGTCTATCGCGGATTAGGCCACCGTTTCGTGGCGGCCGCATTGGCCTGAACAACAACGAGCATGGCAGCGCGACGGAGTGCACTACCATGCGCCGCCGTTCTTGCGGAACTGGCCCCGGTAGTTGTGGGTGAAGAAAAGCTCACAAAGCTCGACGATATCCTCTGGACTGGCAAGCCAGCGCCAATCGAGGACCGTACTCATTTCGGTGTCGATCACACCCGGCGTGGTGCGTACCCAACTCATCACATAGCCGGTCAACGCTTCGATGTTTTTGCCCAATAACAAGAGCATCAGATCAGCGTCATCACTGTGATAGCAGTTGAGCAGCCAGACGCGGCGCACATCGGGATGGGGTGGCAGGTCGAGCAAGGCTTGAAAGCACTCACGGTCCATTCCTGGCTGCACATCTACCAGCACACTGGAGGCGACTGTGTGGCTGCTTGGGTTGACCTCCATCTCCAGATCCAGCAACATATCGATGTCGGCGCGGCCGCCAAAGCTGAGGATGGTGGAGGTCTCGCGCATCCCCTCGACATTGCGCACGACGTCGAGCATGAAGTCGTTGAACTCGGCCACATCGCGCACCAGGCAAACGAAGCGCAGATCCGCACGCTGGCGCAACCAGTTGACCCACAGAGGCGCAACCCCATTCGAGCGGTATTGGCGCACGTTATTGAGCAACTCCTCGCGGGCAAGCTCGTCTTTGCCGCTGGTAATATCGGCATCCACAAAGGCCAGCACAGGCTGTGCGTGCCATTGATTCTGGGCGTCGGTTGATTCGGGGGTCGCGAGGTTATCCATAGGTTGGTCCATTCCAAGGCGTTCGTTCTGCAGTCGGGCGGGTTGTTGACGCCCCTTATTGTACCGGCTTTGCTCCGAATTGCGTAAAGGCTTTGGCCGCGATGGATATCGTCCACGCAGAACGACAACCGCTCAGCCTTACCGAGAATGCGGGCCACGAATTGCACGAATCAGGTCAGGAGAAATGCGTGTAATTCGTGGCAAATTTTAGAGCAATGTTTGCCAGATCGCTCGCGTCGCCAAACGAACGATCTCGATCACCGCGCCCGCTCATTGGACTCAGGAGTTTTCAGCAACGACGGTCAACAGGTATGATAGTAGATGGCTATTCGATAGCCTCAAAAGTAAGTTCCAGCCGAACCCGATTCGGCGCATGAATTCTATGACAGACGAGGGAGATTACGATGAGTGATGTACCGGTTCAATTGATTGTGGCGGCGTTTAACGACGAAGGTCAGGCCGACGCAGTGATGAAGGAATTGAAGCAGGCCAAGAAGGAGAAGCTGATCGGCATTCAGGCCGCTGCGGTGGTGCGCC
>JAAUPU010000102.1 GCA_012032975.1 Caldilineaceae bacterium
CGTGGCGACGTCCGCTCTGGGCCAACACATGGCCGATGATGCGCTCGCTCTCGCCCTGGGCGTAGCTGTTGCTCGTGTCGATCAGGTTGATTCCTGCGTCGAGCGCCCGAAGGAGGATGCGGGTCGATTCCTCCTCGGATGTGGGATTGGCGAAGTTGTCCGTCCCAAGCGCCAGCGGCGCGACCTTTACACCGGTGCGGCCCAAGTTGCGGTAGTTCATGGTGCCTCCTTTGGAGATTGGTGGCTGGAGATTGGTGGCTGGAGATTGGCGGTTGGGGGAGTTGTCCTCGCCCAAGAGAACCCAATCGCTAGTCTCCAATCTCCAATCTCGAATCGATCCAGAATCAGCGCGCCCGTATATCCCGCATCCACCGTGACCAGCGAGCCAGTCATATAGCTGGCATCGTCGGAGGCGAGGAAGACGACCACCTTGGCGATCTCCTCGGCTGGGCCAGTCGCGCCATCGGGATGGTGGCATCGGCCAGCCGTTGCAGATCTTCGGCGGAAGGGGGTCGTTCGCGACCGGAGGCAAGCATGGGCGTGTTGACCTCGCCGGGACAGACCGCGTTGATGCGGATGCCGTCGCGCACGTGGTCCAGCGCCATGGCGCGTGTGATCTGGTGGACCGCGCCCTTGGATGCGCAATAGGCGACCACGCCGGCCGCGCCCACGTTGCCCCAGATGGAGCCGAAGTTGACGATCGCGCCCTTGCCCTGCGCCTGCATCGGTGCGATGGCCGCCCGGCTCATGAAGAAAAGGCCATCCACATTGACGCCCATGATCCGCCGCCATTCCTCGTCGCTGGTTCCCTGTGCATCGGCGCGCACGATGACGCCGGCGCAGTTGACCAACACATCCAGCCGCTCATGGCGATCCAGCGCGATATCGACTGCCTGAGCACAAAATCGGGAGTTGCTCACGTCGCCGAGCACAGGCGCCAGTGCGCCGATCTCGGCCGCGACCTCGTTTGCCAGCGCCGCGTTGCGGTCCACGATCACCACGTTCGCGCCGAGCCGCGCAAATTCGCGCGCGGTCGCCGCACCCATCCCCGACGCGCCGCCGGTGATCAGCACTGCGTGGTCCGAAAAATCTGTTTCCATAGCTCCTCCAAATGAGTGATCCCTGATGCTTCGCATGGCAGTAGTATACCGTCTCCGATATCCGTATCGAAGTGGACTACCACGTCTGTGGTAAACTTGCTGGGAGAGCGCAAGAGCCAACGGGCATGAGGTGGTCGGACAGCGATTCATTCTCTTCTGCGCCTGTTTGCCCGCCCAGCCTCGTGCCCCTACCCGTCAATCGACCTTAGAAGATATCAGTTCACAAATTGCCAAACCGAAGGTGGGCCATGCGTTCCATTTCAACTGTTCCTGATCTCATCCTGATGAACGCCAGAATCTTCACCGTGGACGACGAACACTCCTGGGCGCAGGCCATCGCGATCCGCAAGCACCGGGTGGTCGCCTTGGGCAATGATGATGAAATCTTGGCGTTGGCCGGGCCTGACACGCAGCGCATCGACGCCGGCGGACGATTGGTCTTGCCCGGTCTGTGCGATGCGCACATCCATTTTCTCGACTGGAGTTTGGGGCTGAACGAGGTGCAGTTGGCCGGCTGCACCAGCAAGGCCGAGATGCTGGCGCAGATCGCGGCGCGTGTGGATACAACGCCGCCGGGCGTCTGGATCACAGGACGAGGGTGGAACGAAAGTCGCTGGGGCGAGGTGCGTTTTCCCACCGCCGATGACCTGGACAGCGTGGCCGGTGCGGACCATCCCGCGATCTTCTGGCGCAGCGATATGCACGCCGCCGTGGCCAATCGCGCGGCCATGCGCATCGCCGGGATCGACGAGCGAACGCCCGATCCTCCAGGCGGGCTGATCGAGCGCGATGGTGCGGGCAGACCCAACGGCATTTTCAAGGAACTGGCCATTGGGCTGGTCAGCCGTCATATCGACAAGGTTGACGGCGCGAATCTGGAGCAGGCACTGCAAGAGGGAATGGCGACGTTGCACCGCTTGGGCGTGACGGCCATCCACGACCAGCGCATGAAAGACCACGACGATGGACCGAGGGCGTTGGGCGCATACAGGCGCCTGCAGGAAGTTGGCCAATTGCAGTTGCGGATCAACTGCAATGTCGCCGCCCATGATCTGCCGCACTTGGCCGGGCTGGGGCTGCGCAGCGGCTTTGGCGACGATTCGATCCGCCTTGGCCATGTCAAGGTCTTTACCGATGGCAGCCTGGGCAGCCGCACGGCCTGGATGCTGGAACCATTTGTCAAGCTCTCTCCAGACGAAGCCGACAACCGCGGCGTCTGGATCACGCCGCCCGAACAGATGGCGGCTGAATTCCGACGCGCGACCGAACTGGGCTTCCCCATCAGCGTCCACGCCATCGGCGACCGCGCCAACCGTGTCTGCCTGGACATCTTCGAGGAGTTGGCCGATGCGGGGCTGGCGCAGCCGATCCCCCACCGGATCGAGCATGTGCAGACCATCCACCCCGACGACCTGCCGCGGCTGGCCGGCCTTGACATCACCGCCAGCGTGCAGCCGATCCACGCGACCGACGACATGGACAGCGCAGATCTCCTGCTCGGCCCCCGCGGCGCCCACACCTACAACTTCCGCTCGCTGATCGCGGCTGGAACCCGACTGGCCTTTGGCAGCGATGCGCCCGTCGCCAACCCGAATCCCATGTTGGGCATCCACGCCGCGCTCTGCCGTCAGCGTGTCGAACGGATGAAGCAACCCTCCTGGTATGCAGACGAGCGGATTTCGCTGGAGCAGGCCATCCGCGCCTACACCATTGACGCGGCGCGTGCGGCGGGATGGGAGCGGAGCATCGGAAGTCTGGCCGTGGGCAAGCGCGCCGATCTGATCATGCTGGACCGGAATCTGTTTGAGGTGGCCAGCGCGGGGGTGACCGGCGACGAGATCGCAACGACCGAGGTCTTGTTGACCATCTTCGACGGCCAGATCGTCTATGAAAGCGCATAGCAGCGATGGCTGCGCTGCCAGAAGATATTGGGCCACGAATTTCACGAATTTCGCGGATTTCACGAAAGCCCCCATTGGTCAAGAGGATGATGGAATCTGACAACTTGCAGGTGCGGCTACAAGCCCCACCTACTGTCAAGAAATCACGCGGCTAGAAACCGCGCCCACGTTTTATGATCATCTTGACCAGCACAAATTCGTGTCAATTCGTGAAATTCGTGGCAAAGATGACCTTTTGCCGCAAGGTCATCGATTCGGTACGATGCGTTTGAAACGCGCCCGTGCTTGCGCGGCTGTGCGTCTGTTGAAAACTCGAATCGGCGACTTTGCCGTCGCCATCAACCACACAGGAGGAGACCTTCGTGGAGCTATCAGAATTCAAGGCAACGCTGACCGATGCCCAGCCGCCGGCTGAGTTAAGCCTGGCGTTGCAGGCCATGTGGCAGGATGCCCATCAGAACTGGGGGGCGGCGCATTCGCTTGCGCAGGCGCAGGACGACGAGGTCGGTGCCTGGGTTCATGCGTACCTACATCGGGTCGAGGGCGACAACGACAACGCTGCGTATTGGTATCGCCGCGCGGGTCGTCCGGTCTCTCACCAGTCGCTCCCCGATGAATGGGAGAGCATCGTCACCGCGCTGCTGGCCGCAGGGTAGGGGCCAAGCGCGGTTTGGCCCTTTTTCGTGAGGAAGAAAGAGACCGGGTTTCCTGGAGAAACCCGGTCTCGCTCATTTGGCGGCTTGCCAGCGCGTGCTTACCAGCGAGTCGCCTGGAAGGTCCAGCCAGGCCGGACCTTTTGCATTTCGATTTCGTCGTTGCGTTCGGTCAGACCACAGCGCAGATAATTCTCGTGCAGCCGGGCCAACGCGGTCCGGTCCAGCTCGATGCCCAGCCCCGGTTCGTTGGAGACGACCAGCGCGCCATCGTCGAACTGGAGTCGGCCACCCGCCACCACTTCGTCCGATTGCCACGGATAGTGGGTGTCGCAGGCGTAGGTCAGGTTGGGAACGGCCGCGGCGACATGGGCCATCGCCGCCAGTGAGATGCCCACATGGCTGTTGGAATGCATGGAAAGCCCGCGGCCAAAGGTGGTGCAGATTCGACCCAGCTCGACCGTCGCCCGCAAACCGCCCCAGAAATGGTGGTCGCTGAGGATGATATCCTCGGAGTGGAGTCGGATGCTGCCGGGGAGGTCGTCGAACGAGGTTGTACACATATTCGTGGCCAGCGGGATGTCCAGCGCTTTGCCGACGGCGGCCATGTTCTCCTGCCCACGCACCGGGTCTTCGTAATATTCCAACACACCCAGCAACCGCTGGCCCGCCTTGATCGCCGATTTGACCGTCCAGATGGCGTTGGGGTCGAGGCGAAGCGGGGTGTCGGGACCGAACGCCTCGCGCAGCGCCAGGATCGCGTCTACTTCTTCATCGGGCGGGAACGCGCCGCCCTTGAGCTTGATCGATTTGAAGCCAAATTCATCACACATCCCCTTGGCCTGGGCGACCACCCCGTCGGGGTTCAGCGCGGCGGCCTGGCGAGCTGCCGCCCATCCGGTGGCGTTGGGGTCGATGTCAAAGCCGAGTTCGCCGCCGGCGCCCTCATGTTTATAGAAAAGATAGGCTGAAAAATCGACCCGGTCTCGGGCGCGACCGCCGAGAAGATCGACCACCGGACGCCCGGTCGCTTTGCCCATCAAATCAAAACAGGCCACCTCGATCGCGCTAAAGACATGGACCAGACGGCGCTTGTCCCAGGGCGATTCGCCGCGGCCCTCCGCGCCATCCTCGCCAAAGCGTTCGCTCAATTCCTGGTGGATCGCGGCGTGTTGAAAGGGATCCATGCCGACCAGCACCTCGCGCGCCGCGTTCAGCGCTTCGGTTGTGGCCAGGTTGCCGGGCACTTCGCCCAGCCCGTAGATGTTGTCGTCGGTCACCAGCTCGATGATGGTGCGCAGGGCATAGGGCGCGTGCAGCCCAGCAGCATTGAGCAATGGTGGATCGCCGACGGCAATCGGCGTGACGTGCATTTCGCGAATTTTCATGGGCTGATTCCGTTTCTGTGCTGAAGTTTCGATAAGAGCGGATCCTCGAAGGGACGCAAAGGAACACGAAAATTTGGCAGGATATCTTCGAGCTATTTCAACCTTCGTGGATCGATATTCTTGCTGCGGTGCAGGGAGGCATTGGCGATCAGCGGGATCGACGAAGTCCGGGCTATCGTTCCTTCAACCAGCCCTGAAAGTCCGCCTCGATCTCGTCGGACCATTTGCGGTCGATCTCGCCGGGTGTGTATCTTTTCTGGGTCAGCCGCAGCTTGCCAAATTCATCGCGCACGCGCACATCTTCGGAACGTTCGACCACTTCCTGGGCCAGATGGGCGGGGATGAAGATGACGCCGGTCGGCGTGCCCAGCACGATGTCGCCCGGCAAGACTGTCACACCGTCGATGCGGATGGGGATGTTGATGCCGGCCAGCGTGCAATCCTTGATCGCGCTGGGGTCCAGGCCCCGGTGGAAAAAGGTGACATCGGTCAGTTGAGCGATGCCGGCAAAATCGCGGATGCCGCCGTTGATCACCGCGCCGGCGCGGGTGCGGGTGCGCACCGAGGTGGCCAGGTTGTCGCCCACAAAGGTACCCTCGTAGACCTTGCCAAACATATCCACCACCATCACATCGTTGGCCTCCAGGGTGTCGATCACCCAGGAATTTTGGCCGCCGATGCGCCCTTCCGCCTCGCCCAGTTCCTGGACCAGCTCCTGGAGATCGGGTCGTTGGGGCACCATCTGCGCGGTGACCACACGGCCCACCAACACCTGGTCTGGATGGGTGCGCAACCAGCCGCCCACGAATTGAAAACTGTAGCCGTTGCGACGCAGCACGGACCACGCCTCTTCGGTGGTCACCAGCTTCATGCGCTCGATCAGGTCGTCGGAGACGCGGGGCCGGCCATCGGCAAAGCGGTCGGCGTCGAAGAGGCGCGTCAACTGCTTGACGGACTCCGGCGGGTTGACAATGTTCATCTGAAGTTCCTGTCAGTGGTGGTTTGGGTTGAGGATTCTACACGCAACCAGCGACCGCGATCATCGACCACTGGGGAGCGCCAAGTAAGTGTAGGAGAAAAGAGGGGATACGTCAACGCGGGGAAGGAACAGGGATCGCTGCCGCGCAAATTCTCCGTTTGGAAGAGCGATTCTGCCCCGTGCGAGGGGAATAAGCCAACGACAAGACGAGGGGATCAGCTGGGGATACGACTGGTTCAGAGCACCAAGCGCTTGGCCGCAAACACCTGGAGCGTCTGCCGAATGTCTGCAATCAGGTCGATGCCGTCAGCCACGTGAAAGCTGGCGCGCAGCCGGCTTTCGATCTGGCCCACGTCGTGGCTGCCATCGCACAATTCCCAGACCACGCGCGCGGTCGGGTTCAAGATGTGGACGGCCTCATCCTCATCGACATAGACGAGAATCTCTTGCGCCAGCTCCTCGACCAGGAGATCAGTGCGCCGGCGGGGCTTTGTGTTTTCGTCCATGGCGAACTCCATTTTGTGCGCGTGCTCCATCCGAACCGTCGCCACGTCAATCCATCCCAAACATGGACATACCGCTGCCAGCGCGCGCTGGACCCAGCGAGGCCAGAAGCTCGGCGTCTGTAAAGGTCGTGACCGTCGGTGGCGTGTAGATGGGCAAGCGCGATGAGAGCGAACGACCCGCCGCTCTCATCAGGTCGGTCTCTTCATCAACAGTCGTTTTGGGATAGTCGTCTGGCTGCGTCATGGCTCGCTCCGCTTGAGGGTGAATTATGCCGGGAAAGTTACGGTTCAGTCTCTTGCCACGAATTGAACGAATTACACGAATTGTCCAGATAGGATTCGTGCCAGAAGTCGGGCACTTGGCAAAAGCCCGACTTCTGGCCGTTTATCGCTTGACGCTTGACACGACACTACCGCACCAGATAAGGCAGGAAGATTCGATGGGTTCCGTTACCAGGCGCCTCGGCCACACCAATCGTCGCTGCGACCGGGCCATGCAGCGTGGATACGCCTGCCGAGTCCACATCTTCCAGCCAATACTCGAAACGCCCGGCACCAGGGGAATCCTCGAAGCTATAGGCTGCACCTTGCCCCGGCGGCGCGATCGGCGTCACCAGCGAAGGCAAAGGCAGGGGTTCGACGTTCGAGATCCGCCTGCCAGGCGTCGAGACTCTCCCCCTGCCAGGTGGTCCCCCAGGGTTGGCGGACGACTTCGTCGAAGAAAACGTCATTGTTTCCGAGCAGTAGCGTGTAGCCGCCGTGAGTCGTGGCCCAGATCGGTTTGTCGAAAACTCGATCGTTGCGAATCATCCAAACACCGACGAATACCGCCAAGATGGCGATGATGATCCCTCCGGCATTCACCTCGCCAGCCCTGCGGTTCACGACGCCCTGAACGATGATGTAGCCGCCCATCGCGAGTGGCCAGAGCACAAACGTGGGTCGACAGAGGTAAGCGAATCCGCAAACCGATCCGGTCAAACAAGCGAGAGCTAGCCACGGCGAGGGATTGCCTTTGCGGTGCAACGATTCGTTCAAGCGAACCCAAAACCAATACGTAACAACGACCAGAAACGCGGCCAAAGTTTCCGTCATTACGAGCGACGAAGCCCGCAATAGCAGGGGATCCACTGCCACAAGGCAACCGGCAAAAAGGGCAGCCGTCTCGTTGGTCGCATGAGACCGGACATCGTGGCTGAACATCTTTTTCGCGACGCAATACGTTCCGATCGACGTTGCGACCCCGAGCAACCAGTGAAGAATCGCAATCCTTTGATTGGGAATATTACCTTGCGCATCGGCGAGCCATGAAATCAACCAGGGATACAGTGGAGGACGAAATGCCGTCGGGCTACCACTTGCCTCCCCTGACCCGGCATCTACCGACTCCAAACCAAAAACGCCGTGAACCTTGAGACAACTCGCGATTCTTCGGTAGGCATCGGGGTCCTCGGTAAGCGAACTGGCGGTCCCTAAAAGCACC
>JAAUPU010000103.1 GCA_012032975.1 Caldilineaceae bacterium
GGACGTGGACGCGCTGCTCGCGGCCAGCAAGACGCCCGCGCTCATCATGGCCGTACTCTTCAAAAACGATCGTCTGGACAGATGTCTCTTACTGCTCACTCTTGGCCTCCTTGAAAATGGACTTTGGATTCGGAACTGAATCGACACTCAAAACAAACTGGTTGGGCGATGTCAGTGTGGGAGGGGACCGATGAAGCGCCCTGAAGATACTTGCGTTTCTGATTCCCAGGCGATGTGAGAGGTGGAAGTCTGCAAGAATGGTCTCCGACCATAAAAGCCGTTGCACGGTGAAGTCAAATGCATCCAACGTAAAGCTTCAAATGGGAAGGTCACAGATCTGCTCTTAGGCGGGATATTTCGATGTAGTGGGCGTGGGCGCCTCTTGGCGAGGCTCTGGGAGTATATCACATCGGCGAAGTCGGTCAAAACGGCCCTGCTAATATTCTGGCGCTCGACCGCCAAAACAGTCCACCAGAATCCAGCAAAGCAGTCGAGATCGGCGACCGGAGCAGGTTTGACGTCAACGCGGCTCCGCGCGAGAATAGGCTGCTCTTGCTACAACCATCGGAAGCTACTGGCCAGGAGCGCACCATGAAACTCGTCG
Source organism: Caldilineaceae bacterium (assembly GCA_012032975.1). Next base: position 605 of record JAAUPU010000103.1, read on the forward strand.
CCGACCTGCATATCCATTCCCATTTTTCGCGCGCCACAAGCAAGAATCTCGATTTTGAGAATTTGCACCGCTGGGCGCAGCTTAAAGGCGTCCAGGTTGTAGGCACGGGCGACATCGCGCATCCCGGCTGGCTACAGGAGATGCGCGATAAACTGATACCGGCGGAAGATGGCCTTTTCCGTCTCAAGGACGAGATCGCGGCGGAAGTCGACAAACAGACGCCAGCGACCTGTCGTGCACCGGTGCGTTTTCTGCTGGCCGGCGAGATCAGCAATATCTACAAAAAGCTGGATCGAGTACGCAAGGTCCACAACGTGATCTTTGCGCCGACGCTGGACGCTGTCGTCAAGATCCAGGCCAGCCTGGAAAAGATTGGCAACATTCGCTCCGACGGTCGCCCCATTCTTGGTCTGGACTCGCGCGATCTCTTCGAGATTATCCTCGACATCGACCCCACCTGCCATCTGATCCCTGCCCACATCTGGACGCCTGGTTTTCTATGCTCGGCTCGAAATCTGGCTTCGATTCGGTGGTCGAATGCTTTGACGATCTGACCCCCCACATCTTTGCGCTGGAAACTGGCCTTTCGTCGAACCCGCCCATGAACTGGCAATTATCCATGTTGGACCGCTACACGCTTGTCTCCAATTCGGACGCACACTCGCCCCAAAAGCTGGGCCGCGAGGCCACCCTCTTCGACACAGAGCCATCGTACGCGGCACTCTTCGACGCCATGCGCAACCGCGATCCTCGGCGTTTTCTGGGCACCATCGAGTTTTTTCCAGAAGAGGGCAAATACCACCACGACGGCCATCGCAAATGCAACATCCATTGGCTGCCCGAGACCACCGATGCCTACAAGGGCCGTTGTCCAGTCTGTGGCAAACCAGTCACCGTGGGCACGTTGAACCGGATCGGCGAACTGGCCGACCGCAATGAGCCATCCGCGGACGGTCGTGCGCCGTACGTGAGCCTGATCCCCCTGCCGGAGATCCTCGCCGAATTACTCGGCGTGGGTGTCAACACCAAACGGGTGGGCGCAGAGTATGAGCGGCTGCTGGCGGCGTTGGGACCGGAGCTTGCCATCCTGTGCGATCTGCCCCTGCCTGAGATCTCGGCCGTGGGCGGTTCTCGATTGGCCGAAGGCATCGGACGGATGCGCGTGGGGGATGTCAACGCCGAGGCGGGGTACGATGGCGAATATGGCGTGATTCGGCTCTTCGCGGCGACGGGCAGCCATGGCTTTGCGCTGGCCACCGGCTGGTTTGACGACGCCCAGAACGACCCAACACCGTCAACGGCGGTTCGCCATACGATTGCCGAGCCATCAATGACCGAGGAACAATTGCGCAATTGGGGGCAAGAATCGTTCATCGACCGCAAGCCGCCAGTTGCGTCGCCCGAACCACCGGCGAAAGAAGACCATCTTGCAGATCAATCACGGATCAGTTCATTGCTTGCGGGTTTGAACGAGGAGCAGCGAGCCGCTGTCCGGTGCATCGATGCGCCGCTGATCATCGTGGCTGGCCCCGGCGCCGCAAGACGCGCACCCTCACCCGTCGCATGGCCTACCTGGTCGCAAGCCATCGTGCGACGCCGGAGAGTCTGCTGGCCATCACCTTTACCAACAAGGCCGCGGCAGAGATGGGCCAGCGTTTGACCTTGCTTCTCGGCGTCCGTCTGGCCGAGCGGATGACCATCAAGACCTTCCACGCCTTTGGCGCAACGCTGCTGCGCGAGTTTGGCGGCGAGATCGGGCTTGACCCTCGTTTTGTCATCTATGGCGATGAGGAGCGCGCGCGGTTGCTGCGCAACTCTTTCCCCGCGGCGGATGAGCGGGAGATCGGCGATTGGCTGGTACAGATTTCGTCGGCCAAGAATCTCCTTCTTTCACCGCAGGAGGTCGCAGCGGTGCGAAATGGCGACGCAGACAATCTGCCAGATCCCGAAATCTTCGCAACCTACGAAGCGGCGATGCAACAAGCCATCGGCCTTGATCTCGACGATCTGATCGGCCAGGCGATTCGTCTGCTCCAGACTTCGCAGCAAATTTTGCGCGTCTCCACGACCGCTACCGCTGGATCTCGGTGGACGAGTACCAGGATCTCAACCTGGCTCAATACCGGCTGCTGAGATTGCTGGCCTCCGGTGGGGCGAATCTCTGTGTCATCGGCGATCCCGACCAGGCGATCTACGGCTTCCGCGGTGCGGACCGCAGCTACTTCGTCTCGTTCGCCGATGATTTCCCCGACGCCAAAACGGTTCGTCTGAGCCAGAACTACCGCTCGACCCAGCTGATCCTGGATGCGGCGCAACAGGTGATCGCCCGCAATCCCGACCGTGCTGCGCTGGAAATCTGGTCAGAATTTGCGACCCAAACCAGGCTCTCGGTTCACCCCGCGCCGACCGACCGGGCCGAGGCCGAATATGTGGTTCACCAGATCGAGCAGATGATCGGCGGGGTCAGCTACTTCTCCCTCGATTCTGGCCGGGTGGATGATCGCTTCGATGGCGCCGATGGGAGTGCGCGGAGCTTTGGCGATTACGCCGTGCTCTATCGCACCAGCGCGCAGAACCGCACCCTGGCAGAGGCGCTGGACCGTTCCGGTTTTCCCTATCAGATCGTGGGGCAGACTCCGCTCACTGGCCATGCCGACATCCGCTACTTGCTCGCCCATCTTTGGTTGCTCGTCAACCCTCGCTCGACGGTGCATTGGGATATCGTGCTGAATCAGGGGCGGTCGATTTTTGCCCCGGAGATGTTGGACGAAATCGCGGGAATCGCCTGGCATGGCGGCGGCTTGACGCCCGGCGCGCTGGAAAGAATCCGCTTGCTCAGACTCAGCGGCGCTCAACAGCGTCGCGTCGAATCCGTCGTGACCCGGCTCCGTCTGTTGAGTGCATCAGCCGAGGAGCGACCAGTCGCTCACCTGATCGACCTGCTGATCACACAAGTAGACGACGGCATCGGGACAACGGCGACCCCGGCCCAGGTCGAACGCAGGCAACAGTTGCAACGCCGGGCCGCGCTCTACGACAACCGGCTGCAAGAATTTCTCGAATCTATGCTGCTGGAACGAGAGGCCGACGCCTTTGACCCGCGCGCCGATCGGGTGACGTTGATGACGCTGCACGCCTCGAAAGGGCTGGAGTTTCCGGTGGTCTTTATCGTGGGGTGCGAGGAGGGGCTGTTGCCCTATGTGCGCGAGGGCGAGCCGACCGATGTCGAGGAGGAGCGTCGCCTTTTCTATGTGGGAATGACGCGCGCCCGAGAGAAGCTGATTCTCACCCACGCAGGATCGCGTTTTCTCTTTGGCCAGCGATTGAAGAGCCAACCATCACGCTTTGTGGAAGATATCGAGGACGCGCTCAAAGAACTTTCGCGGATGCCCGCGATGCCAAGCGCCGTCCGCGTCGCAAAGTCAGCCGCAGAGAGCGGTGAGCAGTTGAAGCTCTTTTGATCCGCAATCCGGCACGCCCAAACGTGTCACGGCCTGTTCACCGACTCCTCGGTTTTCGCAAGCCCGTTGCCTGACCAGCGAGCAACCACACTCTGACCACCATAGACATGCTGGCCGGGCGTGACCATTACGTCACAGTCGGCGGGCAGGTATAGATCAACCCGGCTGCCAAACTTGATAAGCCCAAAGCGCTGACCCTTTGCCAACCCGTCGCCGGGCTTTGCCCAACAGACGATGCGGCGGGCGAGGATGCCGGTCATCTGCGCGACCAGGAGTGGGCCGCGCTCGCTCTCGACGCCGATGAAGTTGGCTTCGTTGGCTTCGGAATCGGCCAGGAATGCCGGGGCGAAGCTGCCGGGGCGATAGTCCACCACGCGCACAACGCCGGTATCGGGCATCCTCTGGACGTGAACATCAAAGAGGCTGAGAAAGAGGGAGATGCGCGTGGCTGGAACATCGAAGAGATGGGGGCGCATCGACCACAGCGATGCTCTGCACCCGCCCATCCGCCGGGGAAGGATGAACTCGGCGCCCTCTGCGTCTGGCGTGCGATCTGGATCGCGAAAGAAGTAGCAGACCCAAGCCAACAGCCCACCGGCAACAATCGCCACGCCACGCCAGCGAAGCAAAGCCCCCACCACCGTTGAGCCAACCAGCGCCAACACGACCCAGCGCACTTCGCGCCATGCCGCCTGCGCACCGCCGATCATGGCAGCCTTTCGTTGCTGCGCGGGGTCCGCAAACTCAGCGTCGGACCCAGAAGAGTGTAGGCCAGCAGCAGCGCAAAGGGAACCGCCTGCCATGTGGCCATCCACCACGCACCGAGGAGGACAGGTAGCGCCACCAGCAACACAAGCGGCCAGGCCAGCAGGAGGTGGCGCAGCTTGGGATAGGGAATGTTGCTGACCATCAAATAGCTGACCGCAGCGACGCCGACCGTCCACCAGACGCTGAGCAGCCAGTGTTGCGAAAAGCTCCCCGCGATCAGCAGGATGGCTCCCATCGGGATGGGCATGCCGGTGAAGAAGGCCGACCGGTCCGATACCTGCATGTTAAAACGCGCCAGGCGGAACGCGCCGCCCAGGGCAAATACAATCGACGAAACCAGCGCCACCAAGGGATGAAGCCCGACCACGATCATCAGATTGTAGAGCAAGAGCGTGGGGGCGACGCCAAAGGTGACCATATCAGCCAGCGAATCGAGCTGTTTGCCAATGTCGGTAAATGCGTCAAAACGTTGGGCCAGATGCCCATCGAGCACATCCAGACAGGCGCCGGCCAAAATAAGCAGGGCGGCCGCAGTGAAGTGCCCCTCGTACATCACGGTGATGGCCGTGATGCCAAGCGCCAGCGAACCCATCGTCGCCAGGCTTGGCAGAGCCATACGCACCCTAAGCATGGATGACATGAGAATCCTTTTGTGTCGTTGTTGACGGCGTCGCCGTCGCGTGCACGGTTGCAGGTGGAATCGGCTTGCGCCAATAGTAGACCCACGAGGGAGGCACGTTGCGCACGACCAGACGACGCTCCAGCAGGTGAGTCTTGGCATACGCGTCAAAGAGCGCCTGCTTGCGGTCGATCTTTTCACGACCGGCCGCGCTGCTCGCCCAGCGTTTGAGCGCGCCCAACCCTGCATACTTCACATAGCTGAAAACCCCGCCCGGTTTGAGATGGCCGATGATCTGCGCCAGAAGTCCATCCACTAGATCGACCGGAAAGTTGGAAAAGGGCAGGCTACAGATGACGATGTCGTAGTCGGCGGCCAACGGAAAAGCAAGCAGGTCAGCGCAGATCAGCCGCACATCCACATCCGGCCTGGCCAAGAGATTTGCCCGCTCCAGCCGCGCCTGCAAATAACCCATCAACGCCGGGTTGATCTCGACCACGTCAAGCGATCGCCGGGGCGCAGCAGCGGGATCGCTTCGCATGTGAAGGAGCCTGTCCCTGCCCCGGCTTCCAGCACGCGGATCGGCGTGCTGCGCGGATGGCCAAGATAGGCTGCACCCGCCTGACCCAACGCACGGGAGCTGGGCAGAAGCGCGCCAACCGCGGCGTAATTCTCGATAAATTGATTCCAGAACATTCGTTGCGACCGGATGGTCATGGTTGAGTTTCCAAAAGGGGGCGATGACGATTGGCCTGTCGCATTTGATCAACCGCTTGCGTCGTCATCAGACCTGTCGTGTGGGCTGATGGGATCGAAAGCATCATCGTTGTGCTGTGCGACGATCTGGCCATCGGCAAATTTCAGGATCATGGCGGTACTGGCGCTCAGTTCGGCGTCTGCTTTAGCGCACCAAAGCCCACGGCCAACGTTCCAGTCCACACCACTCCGAGTGCGACCTGATCGCCCTGGGCGATTGCGTTGAAAATCGTATACCTTTGTGAACTCAGTAACTTGCGTCCTTGTTCCACACCCGCGTGCATTTCGCCGCGATTGCGAACGCTGCCCTCACGCCACAGAACGTTGGGCATTTCCCGATAGACAACCTCTAGCGCCAAGAGCGCCCTGAAGTCGGCCAGCGGAGTCTTGGGTCCGTTGAACAGGGCGATGTAACGCTCGGCTGTGGTCAGATTGGCCTGTGCCTGGGTCATGGCTACGTTTCCACGTCAAGCGCTTGGGTTCAACCCGTTTGCCTGACGGCGCGACCGTGACACGCTTTGAACTTGCGCCCACTGCCGCATGGACAAGGATCGTTGCGCTGGGCAACTGCAAAACGCTGCTGGAGCTGTGCCTCTTGCTCGGCCAAAACGCGCATGATGTTGGCAGGCGCACGCTGCATGCGCAGTTCATTGGTCATGAAACGCATGGGTTTGTCGATGTGGTTGAAGAAGCGGCGGTAGCCTTCGCAGAGATAGTTTAGCCCGGCTTCGCCGTCCGGCGTATGGATGAAACGATTCTTGGGGCAACCGCCATTGCAGACGAACCGGACTTCGCACTCCCGGCAATAGGCGGGAAGCGAATCGCGCTTGTCCAGCCCAAACTGGCGCTGCTGCTCCGAACTGACCAACTCCACCAGCGGGATCTCCTGGATGTTGCCCAGCCTGTAAGCGGGTTCGACAAAGTGGTCACACGAGTAGAGGTCGCCGTTGTGCTCCAGGGCCATGGCCGATCCGCATGTCTCCTCGAAGACGCACAGACCGGCGCGACCCATCGACCACGCGCCCAGCGCCACGTCAAAAATCTGTACGTAGACCCGAGCCACATCGCGGCGCACCCATTCGTCAAAGATCGTGCAGAGGAATTCGCCATATTGCTTGCCGGTCAACGAGCGGTCGGTGACTGTGTCGCCCTCCTGAAAACCGGTCTCGTTGTCCCGTTCGACGATGGGAATAAACTGGATGAACTGGGCCTCGGCCTCGTCGCGCAGAAAATGGTAGACCTCCAACGGATGCTCGACATTGGCGGCGTGGACAGTGGTCAGCACGTTGTATTCGGCCTTGTGTTTCTGCAAGAATTCCAAGCCGCGCATCACTCGTTTGAAAGACCCTTGACCGCCTTTGTCCACGCGATAGAAATCGTGGAGATGCTGCGGGCCGTCAATGCTGATGCCGATCAGGAAGTCATTGTCGTGGAAAAACCGCGCCCAGTCATCATCAACAGCACGCCGTTGGTCTGGAAGGCATTGAAGATGCGCATGCCGGGTTTGGCATATTTCTGCTGCAATTCCACCGCACGCTTGAAGAAATCCAGCCCCATCAGGGTTGGCTCGCCGCCCTGCCAGGCGAAGGTTACCTCGGGCACATGTTGGGCCTCGATATACTGGCGCGTGTAATTCTCCAGCAGGTCGTCCGCCATGCGAAAGCGGCTGCCAGGATAGAGCATCTCTTTGGAGAGGAAGAAGCAGTAGGTGCAGTCCAGATTGCAGATCGCACCGCTGGGCTTCATCATCACATGGAAGGCGGGCAGCGGCACACTCTTTGGGCCGGCAGATGGGAAGG
>JAAUPU010000104.1 GCA_012032975.1 Caldilineaceae bacterium
TGCTCAGCCTCGGCCCTCAAGAGGGCCACGGGTATCGTATTGCCGGTATCGGTATGGTAGATCGTCCGCAGCGTTCCATTGTAGATATCGAGATAGTAGAGTGCTTCGTTGTAATACTCAAGGTCTACGACATTGCCCGTTCCGGTCGCAAACGGCGATATCTCAAAGGCGCCCGCATGGCCAAGCTTAGCGACTGAAATATAATTGTTGTTGAAATCGGCAAAGAAGAGAAGATCGTGATACTTGTCGGGAAAGGCGCTGCCCTCGTAAAAGGCGATAGCAGTGACTGCGCTTCCTTGCTCCCCCGGTTTCTTGTGAACATAATACATGACGGGATCGGTAAACTCCGGTGGAGCAGGCGTACATGGCAATACCTGACCATCGGGACAAGGCCCCTGCCGTGCGCTCCAACCGTAGTTGCCCCGCGGCTTTAGTTCGTTGACTTCCTCCCAGTGCGCTTGCCCGACATCTGCAACAAATATCTTGCCGTCCGAGTTACGTACCGTCATACGCCATGGGCTGCGCAGACCTAACGCGTAGATCTCAGGACGGATACCCGCTTCACCGACAAATGGATTGTCAGCCGGTACCACCGCGCCGCCATTGGTCAGTTTGAGCCGAATAACCTTGCCGACCAGAGTATCCATGTTCTGCGCGTCGTACCAACGGGGTGGTGTCGCCGATGGCTATCAAGAGCGAACCATCCTGGTCAAATCTGAGCCCGCCGCCATTGTGATAACCGCCAGCGGCAACAGCCTGAAACATGATCTTTTCACCGGACGCGGTTCCCACCCCCGGATCGAAAGTAAATCTGGAAAGGCGGATTTGCGATGTGCCTGTCCAGTTCAAGGCCTTGTTGCCTGTCATGTACCAGAGGTAAAAGAAGTGATTCTGAGCGAAGCCTGGATCGAGCAGGATCGCAAGCACACCTGCTTCAGCGACTACGTTGGTTCCCACTTCAAGGACTGGTTTCTGTTGCAGCACGCCGTTCTTGATGTACCGCACACGTCCGATTCCGTCCACATCTTCGCCATTTCCCTTCTCTGACACCAGTATGTCGCCAGTTGGAAGAAAGACCATGTCTGTGGGTAGTTTCAGGCCGGCAGTGACCAGGGAAACCGCGAAGCCAGCAGGGACGCTGACCGATGGCGCGTCTGGTTCGGACTGTGCTTCCGATTCAGACTTCGCTTGACCGGCAGGAAAGAGAAGAACGGTTGCCGCAACAATGCACAGCGAAGCAATTGTCAGCGCGCAGAGATGCGCTGATATGTAGAATCTCATTCGGGATCAACTCCGCAGCATGGTCCGGGTCATGTTGCAACGACGATACTGTGGCCTACTTGTCCAGATGCCAGTCCGTATCAACCAGGGCTTCGTAGACCACCCCACCTTCGACGTTGCGTGGCATGGGCATGCCAAGCAGATAACAGAGCGTCGGCGCGACATCGACCACGCGCACCTGGCGTTGCAGCGCGACCACCCTTTTTGATATTCGGGCCGGCATGATAAAGGTGCAATGTTGGCCCGCCATGCCAAAGGTGACCGAGGGCAACTGTTTGCCGTGCGCGCCGTCGAACTCGGGACGCAGGGCATAGACCACATCGCCGACCAGATCGCCGGTGAGGTTGACCATCTCGGCATCCTCGTGGGTCAGCGCCAGCGCAAAGGGATGACGACCGGTCTGCGGGTCTTTGTAACCATGCAGCGCGGCGATGATCTCCAGTTGCGTTTCCTTGTAATAGGCGGGACCGACGATGCCCCCCGGCTCACGACCTTCCAGATTGATGAAAATGTGGACCAGACCCACGTTGACAGCCCGCGTCCGAGACCAGTCGATCTCGCGCCCACTCGCCCCATCCTTGTAGACGATGAAGCCCGTCTCGGCCAGCACCTGCTCAATGTTGACCGCCTTGTACTGGTTGGGTGTGCCGCCGTGGTCGGCGACTACCGCGACGACTGTCTCTTCGTCGGCCAACTCCATCACCCGCCCGATCATGCCATCGATAGAGGCATAGGTGCGCGCCACCCCATCGCGACAACGCTGCACCGTCTCGGCGTCTGCGCCGCTAAACTCCTCGGCCTGGCCCAGGAAGAAATGGCTGGTGTAGTCGGAGGCGTGGGTCTCGATGAAGAGCATGTCCCATTCCCGGCTGCCGGTCAGATAGGTCGCGACATCGGCCAGCCGCTGGTGATGAAAATCCAGCGACTCGAAATAGGTGTCGTCGTCCATGATGCCCAGCGCATCGCGTGCCGGATTTTGCAGGAAGTTGCCCACGTTGGCGTCGATCTCGTCGGCGATTTCACGCGGCTGGGTGTAGCCGCTGTTGGGCCAAATCTGCGCACGAAGAGTTCAAAAGCATCGGCCTCGGGTGTGAGCGCCACCAGCTTCATGCGCACATACCCCTGCAACGATTCGCCATCAATCACGAAGTCGTCGAGCCACCAGTCGCTCCACTCGCGTACGCCCAGGTCAGCTGCTGCATCGTTGCCATCGCGCGAACGGCAGATGCGCACCCGATCATAGCCATCCGTGCCTTTAGCATAGATCAGCCCATAGAAGAGCTTCGGCGTTCCTTCCTGGCCGCGCGCCATATCCTGGCGACCGCGCGCCAGCGGCCGAATGGTCAAGACGACCTCTTTGGCTGGTTCGGACGATTTGGGGAGATTCTTCCAATCCTTGCTTGCCTCCACGATCTCCACCGCGTCCACATCCTTCACGGTCTGAAGCGCGCTGGGGTCCAGCGTCTCAGGGTCGCGCTGGCCGCCGATCGCGCGCCGCGTCCAACGACCGGAGACGAAGAGATGGTAGCCCGCGATCTGATGATGGTTGGAGACACCAGGTCCGGTGCCCTCCACCTGGATGCCATCGGTGACCGTCGGCGGCCAGGACATCTCCCACTTGACCAGGATCGGCTTGCGCCCGGCCCGCTCTGCGGTGTTCCAAAGATACTCACTCTGCGACAGACCGGTGTTGATACCCCAGACGGTCTCGTCCAGCCGGCCGCCCAGCTTGCGGATGTTGAAATCCATCACCTGGTGGGTGCCCGGCCAGGAGCCGGTCGAGGTCGCGGTCCAGCCCGGCGGCGTCAGCGTCGGAAAGACGCCGATCATGGGGCGATGGACGCCCCGTTCGAGCAGGCGCTTGAGTGTTGGGCATGTCGTACCCCGACGTTGGCCATGTTGAGCACAAGCTCCATGCTTGCGCCATCCATACCGATGAGAATTGCACGTTTTGCGGGACTGCTCACGGAAGCTTCCTTTCGTGGTATAGGTGTTGTTTGATGGTCGCTGCTGAGTTGGGTGATCGCGAGTTGCCCGAGCCTGCTGACATGATTCGGAGCATGCGCGAGGAGCGAGATGGCCAATTCCTGGATTTGCGTTGATGCCAGTCTCGTCTCGCCTTCCCCTCTACAACAGAGTGCGCAATCGCTCCTGTCCATTTCGCAGGATCGGCTCGCCGTGGCCGACGGCCAGGATTTTGGCGTCGTAATCGGCCAGCTTGCGCAATGTCTCGGCTTGCTGCCGCGCGTTGAGCGCAAAGCCGGGCCAGCCGCCCATAAACTTGGGTGATGTGACCACCGCATCGCCGGTGAAGAGTACGCGCGATTCCGGCAGATAAAAGGCCAGGTGGCCCGGACTGTGGCCCGGTGCGTGGATCACCTCCAGGCTACCCAAACGCTCGCCGCCGTGCAGAAACTTGTCCACGCGGCAGGGCAGATGTGAGGTCAAGCTCAGGTTGTTGCCCAACTGAAATGGTAGGTGACCAGCGGATCCTGGGGCAGCCAGGAGACGGCCTGCGCCTTCCGCTCGCCGGCGATGATATCGGCCTCCCACTCGTGGGCGTAGACCGTCGCCGCGCTCAGCCGTTTGAGCGTGGCCAGACCGCCCAGGTGGGATCGGTGCGCGTGGGTCAGGATGATGCGTTTCAGGTCGCCGAGGCTCTTGCCCAGGGCGCGGATCTGGTTGGCGATAAGGCTGCCGTCGGCGTCGAAGAGGGTGTCGATCAGGGTGAAGCCATCGTCCTCTTCGATCAGAAAGGCGTGGACCTCGAAACCTTTGTTGACGCCGAGACTGTAAACGCCGGGTGCGATTTCCATGAGCTATTCTCCCGCCTTTTCGCCCGCGCGGGCCACGGCGCAAACGCATTCTCCACCTGACTTAGCATCGGTTTGAGTTCGGGGAAATGGCGCAGCAACACATCGGACATCAGCGTCTTGTCGATCCAGGCCATGCCTTCGGGGGTGTAGACCGCGGGGGTGTAGTCGATGGTGAAGAAGCGGTCGCTCTTGAGCCGCCGCGAGGCCATCAGGATGAAGATGCGGAACGCGCTGTCGCTGAAGCCAAAGCCGGGGGGCGGCGTCTCGGCATAGAGGCCCACCATCAAGTCCACATCCTCGATCTGGTTGTTGTAGACGCGGCGCAGTTCAGCCGCCCATTCTGGATTGGCGGTCAGCTCCTCGAACGTCTGCACCGGCGGCATGTAGAGCAGACGCCGAAACTGATTGTAGCGCGGCACGCCCCGCTCCCGGTCGCGCAGGATGTCCACGCTGGCCAAATCGATGAGCCGCCCACTCTCCTGGTTGACCAGTTGCTGCATGAAGCGCGGGAAATTGTGGAGCGTGATCGCGCCAGGATAGCTGGTGCCAAACGAGTAGAGCAGGTCAACCATGTCGATCTCTTCCATCCGTTCGCGCGAATGGCTCGCCTGGAGTTCGAGGAAGGTCGCCGACCGGATGTGGGCGTCGTCGGCGTGACTGCGGAAGTCGTAGTCGTCGGGAATCAGCGGATGCATCCGATAGACAGCGGTGAACTCCTCGGTCATCGCATAGAGCGCGCCGTGATGGTTCGTGGGCGAACCGAGGATGCCGCTGATCACCTCGCTGTTGCTGATCCGCCCCAGCCGTTGATACAACTCCTCGCCGGCGATGCCCCACCAGTTTCCGCGCATCGCGATCTTCAGCGCGGGCGTGGCCAGGATGCCGGGCGTCCATTCGACCGTATGGATTTTCGCCATCACGGCCACGTTGATCAGCCGGGCGTGGTCGAAGAGCAGGTCGTCGTCCCACGTGGGATAGGCTGCCTTGAGCATGTCGCAGATCGCGTTGTGTTCCAGCGAAAAAAGCGTGTGCATCAAGCCCAGACCCAACCACCAGTTTCCCGTCACGCCAGAGATGTCGATACCCGTTACAGGATCGACTGGCAGCAGATTGTCCTCGGTCAACGTCAGCTTGCCATCGACGCCAGAGCGGACGCGCTGCTGAGCCTCCATCGAGCTGCCATAGATCTGCGAACCATCCCACCAGTGGGTCTCTGTGTTGACATAGGTGGGTGGGCGGTGGACATCCGCTTCGGTGCGGGTCGGGTCCGGCTTGGTGCGCGAGAAGCGCATCGGATTTTCGTGCCAGGGATCCCCTTCGTCGAGCGGCAAGTCAAGCAGACGTGTGGCGTCGTTCTTGCCGTGGCTCAACCAGTCGTGGACCATAAATTGCAGCCAGGCCGCTGCCAACAGATTGAGGATGGTGGCCGGTTGAAATTCGTGGCGGGTCATCAACTCGCGGCTGACCGTGCGCGGGCTGGGCGTCAGCAGCTTTTCTTCGTCTGGATAGACATAGTCGAGTGGGAAATTGCGGCCAAAGCGCGTGTAGACGCTGCCCATCTTTGGCACGCGCAGGTCATTGTAGGTTCCGTCGGGCGAGCGTGCGCGCAGATAGCGCCGGTCGGCGGGTCGATCCACATCCGGGTCGACTTCGGGCAGCGTCTGGGTGTCGTAGAGGTTGTAGCTTCGGAGATGAAGCCTCATGCCGATGAAGTTGACCACCGACGGCCAGAAGGGCAACGTGTACCAGGGGATGCTCAAGTTAAGGGAGCGCGTTAGCTGCAAATAGATCTCGCGCAGTTGCTCGCGCACAGGACGGTTGTCCCGCTTGAACACCAGAAAGAGCGCGGCGATGGCCAACGCGACGAGCAAAAAACCCCCTCGCCCAGACCGGCGTGTTGAGGCAGATCGACCCATCTTGGTTCCCCCTTATCGTCCATAGAAATCTGCTTTACAGGGGCAATTGTAGCACGGTGGGTTGATTGGTCCAATGGAGAATTGGAATTCCCGGCTGCGCTGTGGAGCGACTACATTGCCTGCTCGCGTGAATATTCGGAGTTCCGGCTTTTTGGAAAAGTCGGAAGTCTCGTCCACATCGACTTTGGTGGCGCGCTAGGCCACGCTAAGAACTTTGATGGTCTGGTGTTCCTCGACGACTTCGTACTCGACAAGGCGCTCGCCGACGACCAGCCGGTAGAAACGGGGGTCTTCGCTGAGGAGTTCGGCGTGGTCTGGCATGGGGTCGTCGTTGCGCGCCTCATCGCTTTTCATCACATGGACAGTCATAGTTTCTCCTTACCACCCAAAGTGTCTGTAGATTCTGGCGACGATGATAGGCGGGTGGGGGCATCTGTCAAGCTGGGGGCGAGGCGCTGCCTCGCCCCCTATGCGTTGGCGGAAACTGATCGATCTACGGTCGCGCGGGGGAACCGTCGGGCCAGCGGGTCTGGGTCCAGAACTCGATGGTGTCTTCGGCGGGGTATTTGGCGGCCAGCTTTTCGTCGATGTCGATGCCCAGGCCAGGTCCGTCGCTGGGATACATATAGCCGTTGCGCACCACGGGCAGACCGGGGAACATCTCGTAGACATGCTCGGGGAAACGGCACCACTCCTGGATGCCAAAGTTGGGCGCCCAGAGGTCCAGGTGCAGGTTGGCCGCGTGGCCCACGGGCGAGGTGTCTCCCGGCCCATGCCAGGCGGTGCGCACGCCGTACATGCGCGCAAAGAGCGCCACATCGCGCGCCGGGGTGATGCCGCCCATCTGGCTGACATGCATACGGATGAAGTCGATCAGCCGGTTGGCGATCAGCGGCTGCCACTCGCGCGGGTTGTTGAAGAGTTCGCCCATGGCCTGGGGCGTGGCGCATTGCTGGCGGATCTGCTCGAACCATTTGATATCTTCGGGCGCCAGCGCATCCTCCAGGAAGAAGAGTTTGAACTGCTCCACATCCTTGGCAAACTGGACCGCGTCGATGGGCTGGAGCCGCTCGTGGATGTCGTGGAGCAACTCGACTTCGCCGCCCACTTCGCTACGCACATGTTCCATCATTTTCAACATGCCGCGCATGTATGCTTTCGGGTCGTAATAGGCGCCGTCGGGCGAATTATCCGGCTTGACCATCTGGTGGCCCTCGCCGCCATAGCCGCCCATCTGGATGCGGATGTAGCGATAGCCCTGCTCCTGAAACTTGCGCACATCGTCGACCTACGTTCCTGGGGCGATCGCCGCCGGCGTGGCCATAGACCGCGGCGGCCTCGCGCACCTTGCCGCCCAGCAGGTCATAGACGGGCATGTTGGCCAGCTTGCCCTTGATGTCCCACAACGCCTGGTCGATGCCGGAGATGGCGTTGTTGAGCACGGGACCGTTGCGCCAGTAGGAATGGACCGTGGCCATGCGGTACATCTCTTCGATGCGCGACACGTCGCGACCGATGACAAAGGGGATCAGATGCTTCTCCAGCGCGGCGACCACGGCGTGCCAGCGCTGGGTGAAGGTCGCACAGCCCAGGCCATAGAGACCCGGCTCGGAGGTGTTGACCTTGACGATGACCAGCCGCGAGCCAGCCGGCTGGGTGACGATGACTTGGACATCCTGGATGGTGATGGGTTTCGACATGCTTGTACTCCCGATGGTAGATGTGGGTGAGATTGGAGATTGGAGATTGGAGATTTGGGTCAGGCGGAAAGGAGGTGGAAGCCTTGTTCGGAAAAGTGTTGATCGAAGGCGAAGACGTTGCGAATGCCAAGCCGACGGCAGGCCTCGAAGCTCACGCAGTCCACCAGGCTCAATTGGCGACGGTTGGCCGTGAGCAGGGCGGAGACGCCCGCCTGATGTAAGGATTCATCGACCCATTGCACGTCCAGGATCGGGGCAATATTCTCATACAGATCCTGGACG
>JAAUPU010000105.1 GCA_012032975.1 Caldilineaceae bacterium
CGGCAACATCACCTTGCGGTATTGAGGCGGGCGGTAGGGTCCGCGCAGCTTCTCGGCCAGCGCCCAGATAAAGCCGACAATGGACGAATGTTCGGCGTGGTGCGTACGTGTGAGATCGGTCATGGGATTCGATTCTGGCCTCAATTTCGAAAAATCAGCGGGTTCACGTATGGGCCGGTTTAGGCAAACAATCGTCAACTTGTCACGATGTAAGGCCCTGCCAACCAGATAGATATTTCAACACATGGTGACCACCCTCGCGGTCGCCGGACGTGACCAGACCAGGTGCGGACGAGGCCATGCCTGATCCCCTGCGCCATGGGCTGTCTATCTTTCAGGATGGCCTGATGCGCTGGCGCCAGCCATGATCGGCGCGTTAGCCTACGGGAGCATTTGCGCCTACAGAATCGCAGAATTCAGCCGGCGATTTGTCCTTCCACCAGCTGCTTGATCTCGTAAAGCCGGTTGAGCGCATCCAGCGGCGTCAGGCCGTTGACGTCCAGCGCTCGCAGCGCCTCGACCGCGGGATGCGCGTCGGCGAAAAGCGACACCTGCATTGCCGCCGGTCGCCGCTCCTTTTTCCCCCGGTCCAACAGACGCCGCGGACCGGCAGCCCCACTCTGTTCCAGATCGCTCAAAATCTCCTCGGCCCGGTTGACCGCAGCGGTGGGCAAACCGGCCATCCTCGCGACATGCACTCCATACGAACGGTCCGCTCTGCCCGGCACGATTCGGCGCAGAAAGACCACATCCTCGCCATCGCCGCTCTCGTCCACCGCCACATTGTAATTCACCACATGGGGCAACCGCTCCGCCAGTTCGGTCAATTCGTGATAGTGGGTCGCAAAGAGCGTCTTGGCGCGCAGGCCGGGGTGGTTGTGGATATATTCGACCACCGACCAGGCGATGGCCAGCCCGTCGTAGGTGCTGGTGCCGCGGCCGATCTCGTCCAACACCAGCAGGCTGCGGTGGGTGGCGTGGTTGAGGATGTTGGCCGTTTCGACCATCTCGACCATGAAGGTGGACTGTCCGCGGTGGATCTCGTCACTGGCGCCGATCCGCGTGAAGATGCGGTCCACCACGCCGATCTGGGCCATCTCCGCAGGCACGAAGCTGCCGATCTGAGCCAACAATGCGATCAACGCAGTCTGGCGCAGGAAGGTGGACTTGCCGGCCATGTTGGGGCCGGTCAACAGGTGGATACAGGCATCGGGCGGCAGGTGGGTGTCGTTGGGCACAAAGGGTTCATCGATCAGCGTCAATTCGACGACCGGATGCGCCCGCCGCTGGATCTCGATGCCGGTCCCTCGTCGACCTGGGGGCGCACATAACGGCGCAGCAGCGCGACCTCTGCCAGCGTCGAGTAGACATCCAGCTCTGCCAGCGCGCCGGCCAAGGCCAAGAGCTGCGCCGAACGACCGGCCACCCGATTGCAAAATCTGCCGAAAAAGCGCCTGTTCGATCTCCAGACGGCGCTCGTCGGCGTTGAGCACCAGCGACTCGTACTCCTTGAGGTCGGGGGTGATGTAACGCTCGGCATTGGTCAAGGTCTGCTTGCGGATGTAGTTGTCGGGCACTTTGTCGGTGTGGGTGTGGGTCACCTCGATATAGTAGCCAAAGACCTTGTTGTAGCCAACCTTCAGGCTCTTGATGTCCAGTCGGTCGCGCTCGGTCTGTTGCAGTCCGGCGATCCAATCCTTGGCGCCACGGCTCTTCTCGACCAAGCCATCCAATTCGGCGTCGTAGCCATCGCGGATGATGCCCGGCGTGGCAAGGGTGGCCGGCGGCTCCTCGGCCAGGCTGGACTGGAGCAGGTCAAGCACGTCGCTGCATTCGACGAGGGTGGGGAGCAGGTCGCTCTGAGATGGGTTGCCGTGGGTCGGCTCGCCCAAATGGCGCGCAGCGTCGGGATGCGTTGCAGCGACTCGCGGATGCCGACCAGATCGCGCGGCAGCGCAACGTTTCCCTGTGCGACGCGGTTGGTCCAGCGCTCTAAATCGCCCAGACCGCGCAGTTGCTCGCGCAGTTCCAGCCGTTTGGCCGTTGTCAGCGTGGAGAAGCTGCACCGCATCCAGCCGTCGATTGATGGCGTCCACGTCGAGCAGCGGCTGGTTGAGCCAGCGCCGCAGAAGTCGCCCACCCATGGGTGTTTGGGTGGCGTCCAGCACATCGAGCAGGCTGCCTTTCACTTCGCCGCTGCGGATGGTTTCGGTCAGCTCCAGGTTGCGGCGGGTCGATTCATCCAGCGTCATGAATGCGCCGGTCTCGTAGCTGTGCAGCCGGGTCAATTGACCGAGCGAAGCGGGCTGCATCTCGCGCAGATAGGCGACCAGGCCGGCCGCGGCGCGGATGGCCTCGATCCGGCCTTGCAGACCAAAGCCATCCAAGCTGGTCACGCCAAAGTGACGCAGCAGCGTCTCGCGCGCGGTGTCGCTCTCGACCTGCCACGCCTCGACCGTGGAAAGCAACGGATTGAGCGCGGCGATCAGGCCGTGCAGGCTCGACTCGCCTGGGGTCCAGTCGACGTGGATCAGCTCGCTGGGTTGCAGACGGCTGATCTCATCGCCGATGCGGCGCTCGACCTCGCCCATGGCCACCGCGTGGATCTCGGTCGTTGCAAATTCGCCGGTGGTGATGTCGCAATAGGCCACGCCAGCACGTTTGGCGCGCTCGTTGACTGTCACGGCGGCCAGGTAGTTGTTGCGCTTGTCGTCGAGCAGCCCCGGCTCCACCAGCGTGCCCCTGGTGACGACGCGGCGCACCTCCCTGTCCACCAGCCCGTTGCCCGGCTCGCTGACCTGTTCGGCAATCGCCACCTTGTAGCCGGCCTCGATCAGCCGTGCCACATAGGTGTCCACGCTGTGATAGGGCACACCGGCCAGCGGCACGCGTTGGTCGTTGCCCACCGGTCGGCTGGTCAGCACGACATCGCAGACCTTGGCCACAGTCTTGGCGTCCTCGTCGAACGTCTCGTAAAAATCTCCCAGCCGGAAGAAGAGAATGCACTCGGCATACTGCTTCTTGATGGAAAGATATTGCCGTCGCATTGGCGTGGTCATGGTGCGGGTGACCTTCTCTTGGCGGTTCTGTTCGCCTGACAGATTGTTGGGTGGGATCGGTGAGAAATTATAGCATACTATCGGATCGGACTATCCACTCTTGCGGAGGATGGGGCTTCCCAAACCGAAGGTTTTACGAAGTCAAAAACTTCACACCAGGTGACAGTCGCGGGAAGAATTCATTGGGGTATACCCATAACTGGCTGGTAGCGCCCAAAGTCCGACTTCGCGCAGACATCAGATTTCGGCGACCGTCCTCAAATTTCTGAATCATCGCGATGCCGTTAACGTTTATTTTTGGAATTTGACAGGGTGCATAAGTCGTAGTGTAATTCTGTTTACGGTTCCCTTAACCACCACACTTACCCCAGTTTGAACCAAACCATCTACGAAACAGAATCGCCGGAGCAAGCCCGGCCGCAGGTCCACTTCCCATGCAAAACGGGATGCGGTCTTTTTCGTGTATCTACCCAGCGGATTGTCGTTAGAACCGAAACACCCTTTATCCCCCAAAGGAGAATTCCATGAACAGCCAACTCTTTCACAGGCGCCCTTCTTCGCTGCGACGTGCATTGCATCTTCTCCTGCTGGTTTCCCTGTTGAGTTCAAGCGTGCTTCCACTTTTGGCAACGTCCAGGATGGCGTCTGCGGCCAGCGCGACAACGTTGGCCATCGCGCCCGATATGGCTGAGGCAGAGCCAGCCGATGCGCGGTTGACCAGCATCAGTGTGCAGATGAGCGCGGATAGCCCGGTGTTGGGACGCGACGGAGATGTACGGCTCGACCTGACGGCTAGGACAGTGTATCCGGTGGCTGGCGTCGTGCTAAGACTGATTCTGCCGCCGGGTCTGGAGAGCGTGGACGAGACGGGTGCGCCGCGCACCTCCTGGAGTGTGCCAGAGATGGCCAGCGGCGAACGCTTCGAGACGAGCGTTTGGGTGCGCATGTCATCGTCGGGCCAGCCCACAGCGCAGGTTGTCGTTCTCGAGCTGCAGGCAGAGTCGGGCGGCGAGCGCGTTTGCTGCGGTGCAACAGTGCTCTTGGGACTGGGTGCCGCGGAAACGGATGTCGGGTCAACCGACATGATGGCTACAGACGAAACCAGTGCATCAGCCCTGGTGACCAGTGCGGAGTCAGGGCTGTTGCTGGCCTCGCCCTTGCAGGATGTAACGCTGCTGGTCGAGCCGGAGAGCGCAGAGGCTGGCGTGCGTTTCGTGTATCAGGATCTCTATGACTGGCGAACCGAGGAGGAGGTCGAAGAGGAGGTCGAAACGGAGTCACCTGCAACTGACGCAACAGAAACGCCCGAAACAGAAACACCCGAAACAGCGCCCACCGCAACTCACCAGCTTTTTCTTCCTTTGGTGTCCAGCCAGAAACCGGGCATACTAGCCGCCGATTCTGGCGTTGGGGCGCTCGTCGCCGCGGCGGGAGAGGAAGAGGGCGAGGAGAAGGACGAAGAAACAGATGGGCAGGAAGCTGGTCCCAGACGCACCCAAAGCGGCAATGTCGAACTCTATCGACAGTGGCGCCTGGACGCACTGGACGCAAGGGGCGAAGAGGCGACGCTGAATAGGGAGGTGCTGCTGACGATCCAGATCGATGATCTGGTCGAAGCGGGCGTCTCGGCTGAAGCGCTGCAACTCTGGACGCGCAGGAACGAGGGAACACGATGGCGTCGTGTTCCCAGCCGCTACAATGAGCAGCAACAGAGCTTGGAAGCCTGGCTGCCCCACTTCAGCCAGTTCGGGCTTGGCGAAGGCTTGAACCAGGGCGGTGACCTGCTGCCCAGCGTCCAGGCTTTTACCGTGGACCGGCTCTACGGCGGCGCATCCGTCCATTACCCCATCGAGACGCCCGTCGGTCCTGGTGGACTTTCACCCCAACTGAGCTTCGACCATTCGAGCATCATTCTGGATGATTTCTACCGAGAGGCAGGCGACTGGGACATTGAGAGCCAGGGCAGTTCGGTGGGCGTCGGCTGGAGCATGGGCGGACTCAACTACATCGTACGCACCGACAAGGTCGACGACGAGGAGGAGGGCGACGATGTCAAGGAGTTCATGCTGGCGCTGGACGGCAAACGGCTGGCCATCACCCATTCCGGCGGACGCTGGCACACCAACCCCGACATCTTTGCCCGCGTGGAATGGAATAAGCATACAGTCGGCAACTTTCGCGATATGGGGGTCTGGAAGGTGACCACCACCGACGGTGTGGTCTATGAATTTGGCGATGATCCTGGATCAGGCGCAAAGGCCACCGGCACTTTTTTGGAACGAACCATCGGCGGCGAGACCTTTCGCATCGCCAAGCGCTGGCATTTACGGCGGGTCGTGGATCTAAACGGCAACGAGATGCACTACGTCTATCGGGCGGAGCAAGGTTGGAAAAAGGGCTGTGTGGAAAAGGAATGGCGGGACAAGGGCGACAACTGGTACATACGCGCCATCGACCCCACCGAGATCCGCTGGGGAGGCAATAGCGGACAGGCGCGGGCGACAAGTTCCGCGTGCTCTTCAGCTATGGCAGCCGCGGGGACACGCGCATCAAGGAGAGCGAGTACGAGAGCTGCACCCAGGTCTGGTATGGCGACGGCAATCGACTCGACAAGCTGGAAGTGCAGGTCCATACCGGCGGCAGCTGGCGCACGCTGCGCACCTATCAGCTTATACAGCAGGAGAAACGCTTCACCAAAGCGAATTCAGAGGACCGCATTCGTCTCTGGCTGGAGAAGATCGAACAGAAAGGCAAGGATGGTGGACTGCTGTATCGCCAAAGCTTTACCTATCATTTCAACAACCCCAACGAGATCCTGCTGGCCACCGCGGACAATGGTCTGGGCGGCAAGGCCTCCTACTACTATGCGCACCAGGGCGTCTCGTGCAGCAACTCGACCTGTCCCTACCGCAAGAGTCGTCTGGCAGTCTACCAACTGGATGCAGAGAACGGCAACGGCGTGCTGGTGCGGCAGAAGCACGACTACTCGCCGACCGATAACAGCGGGGAGTGGGGTGCGGTGGCCAACGACGGCGGCTTCCTGGGCTACAAGAGTGTGCGCACGACCTTCTATGACATCGACCGCAGCACGGTGTTGCGCTACGAAGCGATGGTCGGCATGGAGAGCGGCGCAACCGCGGACCGCGCCAACCCGGACCCGCGCCGCGGCCACCTGAAGCGCCACGAGGTCTGGAGCAGCCAGAATGGCATATTGCTCTCCGAGGCTGACTACGACTGGAAGGCCTACTGGTGGCTGGCCGAGGGCGGCTGGCAGACGACGGCGACCGTCAAGTCATGGCGATATAACAGCACAACCCATCGCAATGAATATCCGCCGACCTGGGTCCGACTGGAAAAGGAGACCCGCAAGACCTATGGCGACCAGAATGCTTCGACCAGCAACGAAACCAGGCTCTTCTATCAAAAAGAACGGCAGGGCGGCTCCCACGCCGGCAACGCCACCGAGATTCAGGAATGGGCCGATGGCTCGCACCAGCGCACCACGTTTCGCGATTTCTACCCCAACTGGACGCGCTGGATCCTGGCCCAGCCGGCCCGCGAGCAAGTCTACGACAAACGGGGCGGTGCGAATACGTGCGCAAGCGAAATGCGCACCCTCTACGGCGCGGCCAACATCGACAAAGGCTATCAAACGCCGCCGGAGCATACGCTGCCCAGCAAGCTGGAGACCGCGCTGACCGCTTGCAGCAGCAGCGCCACCATCGGCAAATACGACGCCAACTGGGAGATCGTGCGCATGGCCTACGACGCGTATGGCAACCGCACCACGGTCAACCAGCTGGGTGCAGCCTCTGATGGCAGCCAGGATTTCGCCATCTCCACCGGCTATGACGGCATCTACCATCTCTTCCCGGTTGAGCAGTTCTACCAGGTACAGAGTAGCCATCGCGAGAAGGTCAAGTACTACGGCGTCAACGGTTCGAGCGCGACCAGTACGCGCGGCTTTTTTGGCGCAATCGAAGAACACTGCGGCGTCAACGAAGTCTGCACGCGGCAATCCTACGACCAGTTTGGCCGGCGCATCCTCCGCTGGGAAGGCACAGCCACCAGCGATGCGTGGGGCAGCGACGCCAGCGCGCAGGTGCGTTGGGCGTATGACGCGTATGGCGCCTACAACGGCGCCTTGAAGATGAACAAGGTGACCGAATGGCGCGCCCCGCGCTGCGAAGGCAACTTCACGCGGCGCATGTACGACGGGTTGGGCCAGTTGGTACGGGTGAGCGGACCCGACGAGAACTGGCGGATAGAAAACAACTATGAAAACTGCGGTCCGGGCGGCGGCAATTTCCCCGAAATCGACATCGACTACCAGTATGACGGGCTGGGGCGCGTCATGCGCGAATCGGTCCCCCACGCCACCACCCTCGACTGGAAGACGCGGCCAGCGGACTGGTCCAAGGGCTACACGCAACATAAATACGATGGCTTGGGACGAGAGATCGAACGGATTGCGCCCAACGGCGAACGCACCAAGATCGGCTACTACAAGCGCGAGGTTTGGACCATCGGTCTGGACAGCGCCGGCAACCTAGAGAAGTTGCTCGAATGGACCGACCGGGATGGTCTGGGCAATCTAGCCAAGGTGCGCACCTATGACCGCAGCGGCAGTTCCTGGTCGCAGACTGCCGAAGTCGCGCTGAGCCACGATGGCATGGGCAGATTGACAAAGGTCACCCATGCCGGCGGGCTGGGAACCACCACCCTCGCCTACGACCTGGCCGGACGTAAGAAGAGCCTCTCCGACCCGGACCTGGGCGTCTGGAACTACAGCTACGACCGCCGCGGCAAGCTGACCCGCCAGGTGGATGCAAGGGGCAATGCGACCTGTTTCTACTACGACGCGATCGAGCGGGTGAGCCGGGAGTATTTCACCACCGGCAGTTGCCCTGGCAGCGCACCCGGCG
>JAAUPU010000106.1 GCA_012032975.1 Caldilineaceae bacterium
CTATTTCTTGATGATCACCCTTGCCTTTGCGCAGATGCTCTTCAGCATCGCCATTCGCTGGTCATCGGTGACCGGCGGCTCCGACGGGCTTTCGGGCGTCCCGCGGCCCTCGCTGGAGTTCGGCAACTTGAGCTTCACATTTGATACCCGCACCAGCTACTATTACCTGGTGTTGCTCTTCTTTCTCTTCACCTGGTGGTTGTTGCGACGTCTCGTCAACAGCCCATTTGGCTGGGCGCTGCGCGGCATCCGCGAGAACGAAACGCGCATGAATGCGTTGGGCTTCAATACCTTCCGCTACAAACTGGCTGCGTTCGTGATCGCCGGCGTGCTGGCGGCATTGGCCGGGATGCTGCTGGTTCACTTTTTTTGGCACGCAGCGCCGGACAATTTACACTGGTCTACCTCCGGCTCGGCCATTGTGATGCTGATCATCGGCGGCGCGGGCACATTGACCGGGCCATCTTGGGTGCCGCGGTGGTGCGGTTGCTGCCCAACTTTGCCAGCACGCTGACCGAACGCTGGATGACAGTGCAGGGAATCGTTTTCATCGCCTTCGTCCTCTTTGCGCCGCACGGGATCATGGGTCTGTTGCAAGGTTGGCGTAGACGCCTTCAGTCACCCAACGAGGATCCTTCTGGCTGAGCGAGCCACTGGATACACGATCAAGATGTCGCTGCTCGAACTGACCAACTCACACGCGTCTTCGGTGGACTGATCGCGGTCGATAACGTCTCGTTGCAGATCGAACCGGGCGAGCGTCGGGCGCTGATCGGGCCAAACGGCGCGGGCAAGACCACGCTCTTCAACCTCATCAGCGGAGCGCTTTCGCCCACTCAAGGCGAGATCGTCTTCGGGGGAAAGAACATCACACTTGAACCGGTGGCCGTTCGCGCCAGCTGGGCATCGGGCGCACCTTTCAGCGCAACAGCCTCATGCCCGGTCTGACCGTGGCCTCGAAACGCTGGCGGCTGGCAGTCCAGGCGCGCATGGCGGGCTGGTCGAACCTCTTTGCGCCGATCCGCGCGGATGGCGCCCTCCAACGTAGAACCGATACGCTGATCGCTGAATTCGCCCTGACCGACCGCGGCGCGACCCTGGCCAACAATCTGGCCTATGGCGACCAACGCAGGCTGGAGGTGGCGATGGCGATGGCCATACAACCCCAGTTGCTTCTCCTCGATGAACCGACCGCAGGTATGTCGATGTCCGACTCGGCGGACTTCGTTGCATGGGCACGCGCCTTGCCGCGGTCCATCACGCTGCTGGTGATCGAACATGACATGGATGTGGTCTTCGAGCTGGCCGACCGGATCACCGTCCTCCACTACGGCCAGATCATCGCCGATGGCACGCCCGACGAGGTGCGCGCCAACCCACGGGTTATGGAAGTCTATCTGGGCGAGAAGCCGGTTGGCGTCGTGGCTGACCACAGTGCGCTGGACGCGGACCATGCTTGACGTGCGCGAGATCCACACGTACTATGGCGATGCCCACATCCTGCGCGGCGTTTCGTTGCAGGTGGCGGAGGGTCAGGCCGTCGCGTTGCTCGGGCGCAACGGCGTCGGCAAGACGACCACGATCTACTCCATCGCCGGCCTGACGCCGGTCCGCTCTGGCACAGTCTGGCTGCAGGGAGAGGAAATCACCCGGGCGCGACCGCACCACATCGCACGCGCTGGCGTCGGATTGACGCCCCAGGGCGCCGCCTTTTCACCAACCTGACTGTGCGCGAGAATGTACTCTTTGGCGCACGCGCTCCGCGCGCCGAAGCCGGGCGCCAGCCCGCCTGGACCTACGACCGGGTCGTCGAGCTTTTCCCGCGCATCCAGGAGCGAGAGAAGCATCGCGCCGACCAGTTGAGCGGCGGCGAGCAACAGATGGTAGCCATCGCACGCGCATTGATGACCAATCCCACGTTGCTGCTTTTGGATGAGCCATCGGAAGGGCTGGCGCCCCTCCTGGTGAGGGAGATCTGGCAAGTGCTGCGGGCGTTGAAGGGGCAAGGCCAATCGATCTTGTTGGTGGAGCAGAATCTGGCCCTGGCGACCGAGCTTGCCGATCATCTCTATGTGATGAGCAAGGGCGAAGTGGTATGGGAGGGGCCGCCGGCCGCGCTCGCCACCCGCGAGGAAGTGAAACGCAATTATCTTGGGGTCTGAGGCGAATCTAAAATAAAAAGCATCCAGGAAGCGCGCCTGGAAGGCAACCGCCCTTGGGCGCGAAGTGGCACGAAGAACGAGGTCATCTTGGTCTTCCTTGGTACCTTGCGCGGATAGGTATTTACCTGCTACGGCTTAAGGCAAAGCTGATGAACAACCAACGTCGAACGCATCCACCTGGACCACTGCCCATTTTCGGACGATCAGATCGCGCTCCACAACCGATGCCGTCATCCACAGGGTGGTTGGCAGGAGATTTACGAACACGAGCTAGAGCAGTCATTGCCAAGCAGGCTTGCGGTTGTGGCGGCTGCGTATCCCGACCGACCGGCGACAAGCTGCGGTGGGATGACCATGACCTATGCAGATCTGGTCAGCAAGGCGGACGAGATCGCCGCGCGCTTGCCCAAGGCTGAGCGTCTGGGCGGGGAATGTGTGGCGACCCTCTTCTCGCGCAACGATACCGCGCTGGCGGCCATCTTTGGCGCCCTCAAGATGGGTCACTATGTTGCGCCGCTCAATTTCTTCGACCCTCTGCCACGCCAGCGGGAGATTTGGGAACATGCCCAGGCGTCGATTCTCCTGACCGATGTCGCCGCCTCGGAGGCTGCGTTCTCGTTGGGTGCAAAACATGTGGTGGTCGTCGACACAGACCCGTCTGAAGTGACCCAACCGCTCCGCGTGGAGGATCTCCCAGAGATAGAACCTGATGGGGTCGCCCTGATCATCTACACTTCTGGTTCGACCGGTGCGCCGCGGGGTGTCGCGCATTCACATCGCAGCCTGCTGGCCGCCGCGGTCAACCGCATCAACCTGCATCAGATCTCGCCCTTTGACCGAGTAGCCTCCCGCTTCAGGTTGAGCACCATGGCCGCCCAGTTGTTTGTTCTGCCAGCCCTCCTGGCCGGGGCCTGTCTTTGCCTGTATGATCCAGAACAGCCCGATTGCATGAACCTGGCGCGCTGGGTCGCGGATGAGCAGATCACGATCTTGGGTGGCACGGCCGCGTCCATCTCCGCGACAGATTGGCACGATGATGTGCGGCCCGGTGTGCGGCCCGGTGATGTTCGACCCTATGCGCATCTGCGTCTCTACGCGGCGGGCGGAGACATCGTCGCCAAGAACAACGCCCAGCGTTGGTTCGCGCTCAACGACAGCGCGCTCTTTGCGGCAAACTATGCCTCTTCCGAGACGGGCACCATGTGCAGCAATCTCTTCTCGGCCCATTCGCTGCCGGACCATGAGATTCTGCCCGCTGGTTATGCGTTGAGCGGGATCGACGTGTTGATCCTCGATGAGGAGGGCTTTCCGGTGGCTGGAGAGCAAGTTGGGGAGATTGCCGTGCGGAGCGCCTTTCTAGCTCTGGGTTACTGGCATGATGCCGATTCGACCGCGGCCAGATTCTTGCCCGATCCCGCTGGTGGGGACAAGCGGCTCTACCTGACCGGCGACTTGGGCATCCAACGTGGGGACGGTTTGATTCGCCACTTGGGTCGAAAGGGGCAACGGGTCAAGATTCACGGCCACAGTGTGGAGCCAGCCGAAGTGGCCGGCGCACTGCTGCGCATTGAGGGCGTCGAGCAGGCGGTTGTGGTCAGCATGGAAGATGTCACCGGTGCGTCCCATTTGGTCGGGTATGTGGTGGCAGCAAAGGCCGCGGGTTTGACGCCGGCGGTCATCCGTCGCAAACTGGCCGAGTCCGTGCCGCGCTACATGGTTCCATCCCGGGTCATGCTTCTGGAGGAGTTTCCGGCCACGGTCATCGGCAAGATCGACCGCCGCAGCTTGCCGCTGCCGGACTTGAGCCGGCGCGCTGTCGATGGACCAATTGCTAGACCTCGGTCGCCGTTGGAGGAAAAGCTGGCGGTGATTTGGTCCGAAGTGTTGGGTGTCGTGCTGTCGCGCGCCGTACTTCTTCGACCTGGGCGGAGATTGTTGTCCGCGACGCAGATCGGAAACCGGCGCTGCGGGCCGAAGTTTTGGTCTGCCGCTCCCCGCTGAGCATCTTCTTCGATGCGCCCGACCATAGCCGACATGGCCGCGCTGCTGGTCGAGCTTCTCATCGAAGAGGATACCGATACGTTTGACCAGGTGCTACGAAGCGTGTAGCCGACGATACCCGCCTGATGCGGCGCGATGAAAGTCCTGCGACGGATTTTGTCGTGCGCGATAGGTGGTGCGTTCTCTGGCAAGTGAGGACGCTCGGCTGACCCACCGAGCTTCGAGTTTTCTACCCGCAAGCACAAATTTGTATGAACAAGGATGAGACATTTTGACGACGACGCTAAGCGAGCGGATCGCCAATCTCCCGCCAGAGAAGCGCGCCGTGATCGAGCGCTACCTCCTGGACCAGCAGGCCGCGCAACCCAACGACACCGCCATCCCACGGCGCGGGGCAGATGACCCCAGCCCCCTTTCGTTCGCCCAGGAACGGCTCTGGTTTCTGGCGCAATTGGAGCCAGACTCACCTGCCTATAACGGAAACCAGGTGATACACATCTTGGGCGAACTCAACGTCGGCGCGCTGGAGCGGAGTCTGGATGCCCTCGCGGCCCGTCACGACAGTCTAAGGGTCTGTTTCCGGGAAGTGAACGGCGTCGTTCTGCAGGTGACAGATCCATTGCCGCCCTCAGAGCTACCACTCATCGATCTGACCCACTTGCTGGCAGCATCGAGAATGCCTAAGGCGTGGGAGAGAATCACCGTCTTTCGCAACAAGATCTTCGACCTGACCCGTCCCCCTCTTTGGCGCGCTATGCTGATCCGATTAGCGGACAATGAACACCTGTTTGTACGCATTGACCATCATATCATTACCGACGGTTGGTCCAACAGCATTTTTTGGCGAGAATTGGACCATATCTATTCAGGTTTGGTCGGCGACGGCAGAGTTGTCCAATTACCTCCATTGTCCGTCTCATACAAGGATTTTTCAGCATGGCAGCGGGATTGGCTACAAGGGGAACGCCTCGCTCGTCTTGTCGGCTACTGGCGGGATAGGCTGGCCGATCTCCAGCCCCTCGAACTGCCCTCAGACAGACAGCGTCCGATAAGGCTGAGCCACACTGGGAAGGCCGAGCGATTTCGGCTTGGCCTAGACTTGAGCGAACGGCTTACGTCGTTGGCCCGCGCATCTGGCTCCAGTTTGTATATTCTGCTATTGGCGTGCTTCCAAGTGCTCCTGCACCGTTATAGCGGCCAGGCGGACATCGCGGTCGGCTCGCCCATCGCAAACCGCAACCACTCCCAAACAGAAGGTCTATATGGCTTCTTTGTGAATACATTGGTAATGCGCGCTGATTGCGGCGGCAATATATCGTTTCGGTCGTTGCTAGCCCAGGTGCGCCAGAATGCTCTGGAAGCATATGATCGCCAGGACTTGCCTTTCGAAAAACTGGTTGAAGAACTGCATCCTCCTCGAGAACTGAATCGTAACCCGCTCTTCGACGTCATGTTCTCGCTGCAAAACATGCCGCGTAGCGAAGTTCAACTTGCAGACCTGCACTGCCAACGACTCAGCAGCAGCGAAGTAGACAGCAAATTCGACCTGAGCCTCTTTATGCACGAAAGCGACAACGGTCTGGAGGGCAGCCTCGGCTATGCAACCCAGCTATTCAACGCCGATACGATCCAGCGGATGGTTGGACATTTTCAGACATTGCTTGAAGGAATCGTTGAAGATCCAGACTGCCCCATCGGCCAACTACCGCTTCTTACCTCGGCCGAGCGCCAACAAATCCTCGTTGAATGGAACGACTCAACAACCGACTACCCCCAGAATCTGTGCATCCATCACTCTTCGAGGAGCAGGTCAGACGAACGCCTGATGCCGTTGCGATCACATTCGACGAAGAGCAGTTGACCTATCGAGAACTTGATGCCAGCGCAAATCGGTTAGCCCACTACTTGAGAACGCATGGTGTCGGGTTGGAACCGACGAAACGTCACCTTCGTCGGTATCTTCATGGAACGTTGCTGCGAAATGGTTGTAGGATTGTTGGCCATTCTCAAAGCCGGCGGCGTCTATGTACCGCTTGACGCAGACAGTCCGGTCGAACGCATCTCTATGATGTTAGAGGACGTAGAGCTAAATGTTCTATTGAGTGTTGGGCAGGCGCTTCCAAGCCCCCAGCCACGGACAAAGGTTATCGATCTAGTTGTCGAACGGCAGCGGATCGAAGAGCAACCCACCAACGCTCCCAATATCACTTTGTCACCCGATGCCGCGGCCTACCTCGTCTTCACGTCCGGGTCGACCGGGCAACCAAAAGCTGTGTTGGGTCATCACCAAGGAGTTGTAAACTATCTCTCCTTCTTGTCCAATACCTATGCGCTTGACGAACGGGATGTCGTCCTGCAACTTCCGTCACTTGGCTTTGACGCCTCAATACGCGACTTGATTGGCCCGCTAACAGTAGGCGCGCGCGTTATCCTTATCCACAAAAGTGTGACACAGGATGCACTTGCCCTGGTGAGAAAGATCGACGAGTGTCGCGTCACCGGCCTGCTAAGTCTGGTCCCTTCGATGTTGAACGCACTGATCGAGACAGGCCACCGGTGTGATTCAGTAAGGCTAGTTTTGGTCAGCGGTGAACAGCTCTCGGTCGCGGCCTGTCGCGAGGCGAAAGAGCTGTTCGGGCCAAACGTAATGATTGTCAATCAATATGGGCCAACGGAGTGTACGATGACCTCCTCCTTCAATGCGAATACGTTGAACGGGCAAAATGGCGTAGCCCTGATTGGAAGACCGATTGCAAATTGCAGGATTTACGTCTTGGACGAATATCGCAACGCGGTTCCTGTTGGCGTGCCTGGCGAGCTATACATCGGTGGGCATGGAGTCACATATGGTTACTACAACGACCCAACGACAACCCATGAGAGATTCGTTCACGAACCCGTTCGGTCCCGGAAAATTTTCGAACCGGAGACTTCGGACGGCTTCTTGCGGACGGGCAACTTTCTTTCTTGGGTAGAAAGGACCAACAGGTGAAGCTCAGAGGCTTCCGAATCGAATTGGGTGAAATCGAAGCAGCGATGCGCGGTCATCCCTCGGTGCAGAACAGCCTTGTGAGACTGGTAGATGACGATAAAGTGGGAAAAAGGCTGATCGCCTGGTGGATCAATCGCCACGCAATGACAACAGATAGCGCTGAATTTCGCTCGTTTCTACGTGCCCGACTGTCGGAGTATATGCTGCCAGCCCACTTCGTCAACGTCGACTCCTTCCCGCTGAATGGCAATGGAAAAATCGACGAGCGCAAGTTGCCTTTGCCAAACCCGAACGTGCCCACCGCACTTGGCCAGTCGCCACAGACGTCGCTGGAGCGACATCTGCTCTCCATTTGGCAACAAGTGCTGGGGGCGAGAAACATCGGTTTGGACGACAACTTCTTTGATGCGGGTGGCCATTCGTTGCTTGCGGTACGGCTGATGGCTCGCGTCTCCGCGGCAACGGGGCAAGAGCTACCTGTGGCTTCGCTCTTTTATAGCCCGACTATTCGCCAACAGGCGAATTTGGTTGAGCAACAGGGTTGGGCATCGCCTTGGACGTCACTGGTTCCAGTTCATTCAGGTGGAACGCGCCCGCCACTCTTTCTGGTGCCGCCCGCCGCTGCAACCTCGGTGCGGCTGGCTCAGTTGTCCCGCTTTCTTGGTCCCGACCAGCCCGTCTATAGCTTTGACCCACCTGGCTTTGACGGCAGAAACGCACCACTCGACACTGTGCAAGCAATTTCCAGGCATTATGTCAATGAATTGCGTCTCATCCAACCCAGTGGACCCTATCTGCTCGGCGGCATGTGC
>JAAUPU010000107.1 GCA_012032975.1 Caldilineaceae bacterium
TGGTCGCCGCGATGCCGGTCACGGCCTGGGGCAGCACAACCTTGCGAAAGGCCTGCAAGCGCGTGTAGCCATCCACCATGGCCGCTTCTTCGTATTCGCGCGGATCTCGTCCATAAAGCCCTTGAGCAACCAAACTGTCAGCGACAGGTTGAAGACGGTGTAGAGCAAGATCAGCCCAAGATGGGTGTCGTGCAGACCCAGTTGTCGATACATCAGAAAGATGGGGATCGTGACCACGACGGCCGGCAACATGCGCGTGCTGAGGATAAAGAAGAGCAGGTCGGATTCTCCCGGCACCTTAAAGCGGCTAAATGCATAGGCCGCCAGCAGCCCCAACACCACCGCGATCACTGTCGATGTCCCGGCGATGATCACCGAGTTGCGCAGCCGCGAAACATATTGGCTCGGACCCGTGATGATCTGGCCGTTCTCCAGCGCGATCTGGTCATACCAGGTCAGGTCGGTGCGCTCCTGGACCCGCTTCAGCCGACCGGCGGTCAAGACTGAGCGGTCCGAAAGCAGGTTGACAAAGCCTTCGAGAGTTGGCTGAAAAATAACTTTGGGCGGCACCGCGACCGCATCGGCGCGCGATTTGAAGGCCGTTGTCGCCATCCAGAAGACGGGGATCAGCCCCACCAGCGCGACGATGACGATCAGCGTGATGCGCACATTGCGCCAGAAGCGCACCCGCCCGCCGACCTGATCGACGCGCACCGAGTAGTTGATCGGCTCAGCTGGCGCATTCGGGCTTTGCAATGGAGATTCCACAGCCATCTCAGCCCTCCCGAATCTTGTTGAGGTTGCGGATGTAGACGTTGCTGATCGCGATGATCACAACCAGGACAATATAGGCCAGCGCGCTGGCCATGCCCGTGCGCCATTGGCCCTGAAATGCGACGCGGTAGAGGTTGACCGAGACCAATTCGGTGGCATCGCCCGGCCCGCCGCCGGTCAACCCCATCACGAGGTCAAAGCTCTTGAGCGCCTCATGGTGCGGAAGAGGACGGCGATCAAGAGCAGCGGCAATACCTGGGGCAAGGTGATCCGGCGAAACTGCATCCAGCTGCTGGCCCGGTCGATGGCAGCCGCCTCATAGAGATAGTCGGGAATCGCCTTGAGGCCGGAAAGACAGAGCAACATGACAAACGGGCTCCACATCCACGTGTCGACAATGACGACCGCCCACATGGCCAGCCGCCCGCTGGCCAACCAATCCGGCGCAGTGGACGGGTCGGTATAGCCAAGCAGGTAATTGAAGATGCCAAAGCTGGGGTTGAAGATCAGCTTCCAGAAGAGGCCGACGACCACCGGCGAAAGCATCATCGGCACCAGGATGATTGTGGTGAGGATGCCGCTGCCGCGGAATTTTTCGCGCAGCAAGAGCGCCAGCCCAAAGCCGATGACAGTCTGCAAGCTGACCGAAAGAAAGGCAAAGCGCCCTGTGATGGCGAAGTAGCGCCAAAATTGTTCGTCGGTCAGAATTTTGACATAGTTGGCAAAGCCGACCCACACCGGCTCGCCCTTGGCAATCGCCGAGTATTCGGTGAAGCTGAGATAAAGACTGTAAAAGAGGGGAAATATGTTGAGCAGAATCAACAAGATCAGCGTCGGCGCAATAAAAAGCCACTGGATCGACTTGTCGCTCAGATGGCGTCCGGCGCCGCGGGCCACAGGCTGGGCCGAACTGGTCCGTGGAAAGGTCATGATTCGGTCTTTCGACTGCGAGCGGGTGTACGAAGTGACCAGACAAACCAGGTCTCGACGAAACCTGGTTTGTCCTTGGACGGCAATCAGCCCCTATTCGGTGATGAAGCCATTCTCGCGCAGGATGACGTCGTGCGCCTCTGCCATGCGCGTCAGCGCCTCTTCTGCCGTGCCTTCGCCAGCGACGATATAGTTGCTCAATTCACGCTGGGTGATCTCCAGCAACTGGCCGAAGACAGGGATGTTCCAGTAATCCTTGACCATGGGCATGGTCTCGGCAAAGGCGGCGTTATAGGGCGCCACCTCCAGGAATTCGTCAGATTCAAGCACATTGACGTTGTTGGTGTAGCCGCCATACAGCGCCCATTCCTTCTGGATTTCTTCCTGAGCAAACCAGCGGATGAAATCCTGAGCAGCCTGTTGACGTTCCGCATCGGCATAGGAGACGATGCTGATCCCCTGCCCACCCAGCGCCGCGTGGCGGTCGCCATTCGGGCCGGCCGGGTTGGCGAAGTAGCCCGTGCTTTCGGCGTGGGGGTTGATCGCGCTGCTGGCCAACGCCGGGAAGAAGGCGAAGTAGTTCATGATCATGGCCGCCTGGCCGCTGATCATGGCGTCGTTGGTCTCCTGGAAGAAAGCGTTGCCCATCCCGGGCGGGCTGCAACACTCGTACAGCTCCCGGTAGAATTCCAGCGCGGCAATGGCTTCGGGCGAATTGGCAATGCCCAACACTTCGTTGGTCTCCGGATCTTTCCAGTCGGCGCCGTAGCTGAACAGGACATTCTCATAGCCCATGGTGATGGCGTCGTAATTGACCTGTGTATAGATGGCGGCGCCATATAGCCCTTCGTCGGGCCGGGTGAAGAACTTGGCGATATCGAGCAGCTGGGCCCAGGTCTCCGGCACAGCCAGCGGATAGCCATACTCGGCCTCGAACGCGGCCATCTCTTCTGGATCCTCAAAGAGGTCCATGCGATAGGCCCAGCCGTCGGCATCACCCTCGGTCGGATAGGCCCAGTACTGGCCCGAACCGGTGGGGTATTCGCCATAGTAGGTCAAGGTGGCCGGCGCCACCGTTTCGGCGATGCCTTCGCCAACCAGGAAGTCGGTCATATTGACATAGTGACCTTGCTCCGCGCCCTGACCCAGCCACTGGCTGTCGCCGACGATCATGTCGAAGCCAGCGCCGCCGGCCGCGAATTCGGCAAAGGCCCGGTCGTAGAAACTGCCCCACGGCTCCTGGATCACGGTCACCTTGATGCCGGTCTCCTCTTCATACAGATTGCCGATCTCTTGCAGATAATCGGCTGGATCCCACTGCGCCCAGAGGATTTTCAGCTCTTCGATGGCCGACGCTTCATCGGCAGCCGCAGGTTCCGCCGCCTCTTCAGCGGCGGCGGCCTCTTCAGTGGGAGCGGCTTCTTCAGCAGGCGCCGACTGTTCGGCAGGCGCCGCGGCCTCGGGCGCACCACAGGCCGCAACGAACAGAACCAGGCTCAAGAACAGGGACAACAGAACTACAGATTTTCGGGACATTTTGCGTTTCCTCCTGTCAATACAGATGTGTGAAGTTCCAACGTAATACACTGAAATCGCAAGCAACAGCCCACCAAGGGTGGAATACACACGCACCACGCTCTACCTATGGCCAAAAGCCCTACCAGGCACTCTGCTCTACCCAGGGCCACGCCAACCCAGCGTCAGCGACAGATCCAGGGCGTAGCTGCGGATCAAACCGGTCAATTCGTCCATCCGCGCGCGAGTCAAACGATCGTTGGGGACGCCAACGCTCATCGCGGCAATGACCTGGCCGCTGTAATCCCGCACCGCTGCGGCCACACAGTTGACGCCCAACGACGACTCCTCGCGATCATAGCCATGTCCAACCAGCGCGATCTCTGTCAACTCGGACTTAAGCTCCGTCAGGTTGTTGATTGCATTGGGCGTATGCGGATAGAAGGTGTAGTCAGCGTACATGTCGTCCAATTCGCCGTCGTCCAGCTCGCTCAGTAATACCTTGCCCACGGCGGTCAGATGGGCTGGCCGGCGTGTGCCAACCAAGGCAACCAACCGCACCGAATGGGGTCCTTCGACCGCGCTGAGATAGACAACATCCCGCTCTTGCCGGACGGCCAGCTTCACGGTTTCGCCGCAATGGTCGACCAGACGTTGTGCGTTCTCGACAAAGGCCGGGATCAGGCTCACCTGTTCGATGTAGGCGATGCCCAGCTCGAAGAGACCGATGCCCAAGCTGTAGGTCTTGTGGCGCTCGTCCTTGCTCACCAAGCCATGTTTGTGCAACGTGGCCAACGTGTTGAAGGTCGTGCTACGCGACGTGGCGGTCAATTGGCTGAGTTCAGATAGCATCAACGGCTGTCTGGCTCGCGCCATCGCCTGCAGGATCTCGACCGCGCGGTCAACCGCGGGGACAGCATCCGATGCACTCTTTGCACTCATAGTGCGCTCGCGTATTTTCGATTGCGTTGGTGGGAAAGGGTCATCACCTGAGCGCATTCAGCAAGATGAATACAATTCAGATGACTGACGAAAGTCTACTGCATCCCGTCGACATTGTCAAGCGTAGTTTTTGCTGCGGGTTGCGCCTGTTTCACATATGCTTGGGATGGACAACAGCAGCCGGCGCTCAAGGGGTAAACTGCGATCGAGAAAGAGGTTTGTGTCAAACAAAAAGAGGGGTGGTGGACAAGTTCCACCACCCCTCTTCATTGATGTGACGCACCCCCTACTCTTCGGGCTTGTCTCCTCGCATCATGCGCCATACCAATGTGAGCACCATCCACGCGGCGGCGATCATGGAGATCACATAGCCGTAGAAGGGCAGGTCCGCCAGAAGCGACGTACCCACTGCGCCGCTCTGCACGACGACATTCGTTGCAATGGCCGACCCGATGAGCATGCCCACCAACACGATGCCGATCGTGACCATGCGCATGAGACCACGCAAGGTATGTACTTCCTTGCTCAGATCCGACGTATCCAGGTGGACCTCGAAGCGGCCCTTCTCGTATTGTGTCAGCCACTTGGTGGTTGCTTCCTGCAAGCTGGGCAGACGCTGTACCACCTCGCGCGCGGTGAATACGGCCTGCTTCTTGATCACATCCGCCACGTTTTCGGGCGTGACCTGGTCGATCAGCAGATCCTGCGTGATGGCAAAACCAATCTCACCGAGGCCAGCTTCTGGATGAAGCACCCTGGCGCTGGCTTCAGCCTGCATCAGAGATTTGACCGCCAGGGTCAGGTCAGAATCTAGACGCATGCCGTGCATCTGCAGCAGGTCGAAGATGGCGTTCATGGCCTCTGAGAAGCCAGCCTTGGAGTCCGGTTCCATATACCGGCCAATATAGCGCTCGAAATCACGGTAATAGGCGCGCTCGTCCACCTTGCGGAATGGCTTGCTCAAGGTGAGCATGGTCTGGGCAATGCCTCGCACATCGCCTTGGTTGACGACCATCAAGAGATTGATGAGGCTGATGCGCTGATTGACATCGATCTCGCCGACCATGCCCGTGTCCAGGAGAATCACCTGGCCCGTCTCCAGACTGACCAGAATGTTACCGGGATGCGGATCGGCATGAAAGAAGCCGTCGATCAACAACTGCTTGATAAACGAGCGCAACGAGATTTCGGCGATCTCTTGGCGATCGAGACCCGCTTCCTCGATGGCCTTCACGTTGGTGATCTTCACACCTTTGACGAACTCCATGGTCAATACCTTGGAAGTGGAAAGGTCGCCATAGACTGTGGGCAGATGGATGCCTTTCAGTTCCGCCATGTTGCGGGCCAGCCGGCGAGAGTTGTAGGCCTCGCCTCGGTAGTCCAGTTCGGAGATGACATTGTCGCCAAATTCTTCCAACACGCCCACAAGGTCCACATTCTTCGCCCATGAGATGCGCCGCACCGCAACCTTGGCCATGTTGTTCATGATGCCAAGGTCGGCGCGCACCTGATTGACGATGTCGGGGCGTTGAACTTTGACCACCACCTCCTCGCCGCTGAACAATTGCGCGCGATGGACCTGTGCGGTCGAGGCAGCCGCAAATGGTTCGACATCGAAGCGGGCATAGATCTCCTCGGGCGCACGGCCAAACTCTGCCAGGATGATCTCGCGGACCTGTTCGTAGGGGGAAGGGGGGGACGTCGCTCTGAAGTTTGAGGAATTCAGCCGCCCAATCCGGCGGCAGCGCCTCCGACTGGCTAGAGACGATCTGGCCCATCTTGACATAGATCGGCCCCAGTTCCTGGATCATTAGCCGTACCTTGACCGGCACGCTGAGGGGCACAAGCGGCTGTTCTGGCCGATAGATCACCTCCTGCATATAGCGGCGAAGATCGCCCGCCGTGCCGCGATCCAGCAAGATGTCCATGCCATAGCGTAGGAAGGTATTGTAGATTTGCTGGAGACGCAGGCTCTCGCGAGCCTGGTCCAAACTGTTGCGTTGTCTCACTCTCCACCTCGCTCAGCAAAATCTTCGATTGGCAATGTCGGCACTCGCATGAGCCGATCCGTTTCACCGGCAAACGTATCGATGATCGGCTCGGAGACACCAAAGATATTCTCCAGCAGCGTGCTCAAGATGCCGAAGATGATGCCGCCGATGAGGGCTGGCAAGAATCCATCGATCTCGATACGATTTGACATCAGGAAAGCCAGGAGCGACAGCATCAAGGCATTGATGATGATGATGATGACGCCATAGGTCACAAACAACAGCGGCAACGTCAGGAACTGAACCACAGGCTTGACGAATGCATTCAGCAGGCCAAAGACCAATCCCAAAATGATCAATGTAAGAATGTTTTCGCCAATAATCGTAATGCCTGGCTGCAACAGCGCGATCAACGCCAGCACCAGGCCGTTGATCAATACGCGTGCGGTTGCAAGCCGCCAATTGAAATTCTTGAATACGTCGCTCAATTTGCACCTCGTTATGAAAAAAAGTCAGGACGCCGTCAGTCTTTCGAGTACAAGTTGTTGCACAAGCTGGGGATTTGCCTTGCCTTGCGTGGCTCGCATCGCCTGCCCCACGAAGAAGCCCAGCAGACCCGTCTTTCCGCTGCGATACTGCTCGGCCTTGTCGCCATGCTTGGCGATCAAGCTGTCGATGATCTCGGTCAGCAGATCTGCATCACTGATTTGCTCCAGTCCCCTGGCTTCCACAATTACCTCAGGGTCGCCCCCGTTTGTGAGCATCTCGTTGAGGAGATCTTTGCCGATGTTGTTGGAGATCGCCCCCGCATCGACCAGCGCGACCAGCTTCCCGAAGGCCGCGCCATCAAAGGCGAGCTGATCCGCGCTGATCTCCTTGGTCTCGGCCAGCAGCACATTGGTGATCCAGTTGGCGACGGTGGCGGGGCTGTTGTGAACAGCGAGCGCCGCCTCGAAGAAGTCGCCAATCGCCCGGTCGCCGCTGAGGATGTCGGCATCTACAAAGCCCACACCCAGTTCCGCGTTAAAGCGAGTGAGCCGCGCCGCCAAGATCGGGTCGTCGAGCCGCGCTCGGTCGCGCGTTTCGGAGCGGGCGCCAACCACGGCCGGAGCGTTCTCCTCTTCTGTAGACAAACGGGCAGCGGATGTTGACGACCCACTGGATGGTTCGACGATCTTCGCCCACGTGTCGCGCAGCGGGACGATGCGATTGAAGACCAGCGCGCCCGGCGCCGAGTCCTCGCTATCGCTGATGAAGTAGCCTTGGCGCTCGAACTGATACCGTCTGCCGGGCGGGCTACTGGCGACGCTTGGCTCGACCATACACCCGGTCAAGATCTGCACCGAATCGGGGTTGAGATAATCGAGGAAGCTCTTGCCCTCCTCCACTTCTTCGGGGTTTGGCGTTGAAAAGAGACGGTCGTATAGACGCACCTCCGCTGGCACCGCGTGGGCCGCCGATACCCAGTGGATCGTGCCGCGCACCCTGCGCCCATCCGATGTCGAACCGCCCTGGGTCGCAGGATCGTAGGTGCAGTGCAGCTCCTCGATCTCGCCGGTGGCGGAATTCTTGACAACTGAGTTACAGCGGATCACATAACCATAGCGAAGTCGAACCTCTTCGCCAGGCGAGAGCCGGAAGAATCCCTTGGCCGGTGTCTCCATGAAGTCGTCTTGCTCGATCCAGATTTCTCGGCCAAGCGGCACCTGCCGTGACCCTTCCAGTGGCACATCATGGGGCC
>JAAUPU010000108.1 GCA_012032975.1 Caldilineaceae bacterium
TAGCGGAATATTAAATTGGGTGTTGAAATTGTTTAACGATGCTGATATACTTCTATCAAGCGGGAGCGTGTTTGTGACGTTCCGTCCCTGCCCCTTTTTTTGCTACGTCATGCTGGCAGCGAACTTTGTTTCACGTGAAACATCGATCAAACTGATCTGGTCGACGTGGGTGTTGCGCTGGAAGGTTTGAGGGGGTCCGTATGGCTGTTGTGGACGGCTTGCCTATTTCAGAACCCAATATCCCGGTCATGGACTACGAAGGCAGCCAGTATCGGGTTGATTTTTGGGAAGGCCAAGGTCGCGACTACGAAGATGCCGTTGACCGGGTGGCTTTGCGTAAATTGCTGCCGATGGCCGGGGGTCGTATTGCAGAAATTGGCGCTGGTTTTGGGCGTTTGGCCGATCTCTATCTGGGCTATGACCAGATCATTCTATTCGATTACAGCCGGACGATGTTGCAGGATGCAGTCTCTCGTTGGGGTAGGGATCCTCGCTTTGTGTTTGTGGCCGGAGACCTCTATAACCTTCCGTTGGTCGCCGGCGTTCTGGACACGCTGGTCATGGTGAGGGTAATGCACCACCTCGCCGATGTGCCCCGTGCTTTTGCGCAGTTCCAGCGTGTCATGCATTGTGAGAGTGTCGCCGTCCTGGAGTTTGCCAACAAGCGGAATCTCAAGGCAATTTTGCGCAAGATATTGGGTCGCCAAGATTGGTCGCCGTGGGCGGAAGAGCCGGTGGAGTTTGTCGAGTTGAACTACGATTTCCATCCAGCTTGGATGGACCAGCAGTTGGGTCAGGCAATGTTGGAACCGCAGCGCCGTTTGGCTGTCTCTCACTTTCGATTGCCTGTTTTGAAACAGGTGTTTGGGCCAAGTACTTTGGTCAATGTGGACCGATTTCTGTTCGAGATTGGAGGTTTTTACCCGTTGTCACCGAGTGTTTTCGAGCGTGTAGGTGCGCCCAATGGTTGTAGGCCGTCATCTGTGGATTATGGATCGGAGGCGCTTGAGAGATTGTTCTTGTGCCCACAGTGTAAAGGCGATGCGTTGCGTATGATAGAGTTAGATATTATTCAATGTAGTGGGTGCGACGTCCGCTATAGAAGAAGTGCTGGCATCTGGGACTTTAAGGTTCCCGTAGACTGACGTTCAGGGTTCTGGCGAAGAGTTTATCAGTCATATTTTTGTAATGTAGAATTATTTGTAGTTGTTGCATCAATACCGATAGGAGCGATCGAGGCGAATATGACCGAACAGATAATACTTGATACCTCGCTTGATGAGGAAATGGAAGGTGTTGACGAAGGCATGGGTGAGGAGAATGTCGAATTGGATAGTGAACAAGCAGAGGAAGCCGAACGGCTGAAGTTGCTTAGTCCAGAAGCGGCATTGGAGTACCTGTTGAATTTGGGGCGGTCTCAAGGTTATGTAAGTTACGACGACGTGTTACGCGTCTTGCCTGAGGCGGAAAACAATATGGAGCAACTTGAAGATACATTTGCTGCCCTATTTGAACATGGTATCGAAGTTGGGCAGGCCCGAGAGGGAGAGCCAACAGATGTGGCAGAAGGCGACGGTGATACCGTTGAGGAGGATACCTTCGACCTGAGCCAGATTGAGATTGATGACTCCATCAGCCTATACCTGAAGGAGATCGGGCGCGTGCCTTTGTTGACAGCCGAAGAGGAAGTCTCATTGGCCAAGCGTATGGAAAAAGGCCGAGATTCTCGCAAAGCTCTTTCTCAGGGAGAGGACGACTGGGAAGAGCGCGAGCGCCTGCTCTGGTACGTGCGCGATGGGCAGTCTGCGCAGGAACATCTGATCAAAGCCAACAGCCGGTTGGTGGTCAGTGTCGCGAAGAAATATGTTGGGCGAGGAGTTCCGTTTCTGGACCTGATCCAGGAGGGCAATATCGGTTTGATCCGCGCCGTGAAGAAATTTGACTACCGGCGTGGTTACAAGTTTAGCACATACGCTACCTGGTGGATTCGACAAGCGGTCACCCGTGCAATTG
Source organism: Caldilineaceae bacterium (assembly GCA_012032975.1). The sequence continues at coordinate 2,014 of JAAUPU010000108.1, forward strand.
CCGATCAGGGACGCACCATCGCGTGCCAGTGCATATGTACGAGCAGATCAACCGGCTGACGCGTACCAGCAGGCAGTTGGTGCAAGAGCTAGGCCGAGACCCGACCACGGAGGAGATCGCCGAGGAATTGGGTGTGACTCCGCGCAAGGTGGAACATATCATGCGTGTCAGTCAACGTCCATTGAGCCTGGAAATGCCCGTTGGCGAAGAGGAAGATAGCTATCTGGGCGACTTTATCGAAGATGAAGACGCAGACGCTCCGAGCGAGGCCGCTGGGCAGCATCTGTTGCGCGAGGTGATCGATGAGATTTTCCAGAGCTTGACCCCGCGCGAGGTACGTATCCTGCAACTGCGCTTTGGGCTTGTTGATGGTTACTGTTATACGCTGGAGGAAGTCGGTAAGAAGTTTGGCGTCACACGCGAGCGAATCCGTCAGATCGAAGCTCAAGCATTGAGCCGATTGCGTCATCCAAGTCGAAGCCGTAAATTGCGAGATTATCTCTAGGGCTGGTCCCACAGCTCGAATTTCTGCCAGATTGTTTCACGTGAAACGTCGGCGCCCGTATCGGGCGCCGACGTTTTGATTGCCGCATCTGTTGAGGGAAATTCTAGGAGGCACCCCATCGAAAATCACATTTTGACATCAGTTTGACATCAGTCGCAACTTTTCATACAATTGATCCACAATCGAGATGTCTGACGACCTAATTCCCCCAAGGTATTAGCGTCCATTTCCCACTTCAAAGTTACCAACAACAAACTGATCGCAGGCCGTGAGCTAGCTCGCCCTGTCCTAGATTCCTTCTTCCCCAGGAGACTCGGATATGCCATACCTCACACACGGTTTCAACCATCTGGCCAGCCGAGCATCAAAACGGGGAGCAGTTCCGCGTGTTGGTCGACAACTCGCGCTTTGCTTCCTGGCGATGATTCTGTTCGGGCGACTCTTGACCCTTCACGGGCGGCCATTGCTTGCTCACTCACTTCCTCAAGAGGGCCTCGGTTTGGGTGAACCAGTGAGGATTAGTCAAGTGTACGGTGGAGGCGGCAACAGCGGCGCAGCCCTAAAGTCTGACTTTATTGAGCTTTTTAACGCATCGTCGGAAGCTGTCGATCTGCATGGGTGGTCTGTTCAATATGCATCGGCAACAGGGACAAGCTGGAAGATAACCAGTTTGGATGGAAAATCAATCCGCGGTCATGGCTATCTGCTGATCAAGGAAGCAAGTGGGGACAATGGCGTCGATGATGGTACGGCGCTGGCAAACCCTGATCTGAGCGGCGATATTGCCATGAGCGCGACGTCTGGGCGGGTCAGATTGATAAAGCCGGATGGGGCGACCACGGCGGATCTGGTCGGCTATGGCGATGCCATCGAAGCAGAAGGTGGACCAACCCCGAAACTGTCCAACACAACCGCTGCGGTGCGCGCCGACGCTGGCTGTAGGGACACGAGCAACAACGCAGCCGATTTCGAGATAAATACTCCAAGGCCGCGCAATAGCTCCGCGCCAGAGTATACCTGTTCAGGGGTGGATCCCATTGAAACACCCACGGAGACTCTGACCGAGACGCCTACAGAGACACCCACACCGACATCTACCGAGACGCCTACCGAAATCATTGTCCCCACTGAAACATCGACTGCGACTGCAACCCCAACGTTTCCATCGGTCGATACCGCCACACCGACAGCTACCGCCACGGCTACATACCTGCCGCTGCCAGATACCCCGACAGCCACCGCTACATCTTCGCCTACCGCCCCTCCAACTGCTGTCGCTGTTGTACCTTGCCCTGCAACCCTATCCCCCGCCACATCTCTCCACCGCACCGAGAGGTGATCCTCACAGAGATCATGGCCAATCCCGCTTCCGTCGAAGATGAATTCGGTGAGTGGGTCGAACTATTCAACGGGGAAACTGTAGCTGTAGACCTTCACGGCTGGCGAATAATTGACCTCGACGATGATTGTTTTCACATAGCGCAGGAGTTATTCATCCAACCAGGTGAATATTTGGTGCTAGGCGCCAACGGCGACGTAGCGCTCAATGGTGGCGTGGCTGTGGCCGGTGTGTTCGCCAGCAGCGATCTGAAGCTGGCCAATGGCGATGACGAACTGATACTTGTGACCGCAGACAATGTCGAGGCAGATCGTCTTGTTTGGGGCGGCACAACCGGGTTGCAGATCAAGAGCGGCGCCAGCCTGGAACGCGCTTCACTGGCAGATGGGGCGCTCTGGAGCTTGGCCCAAAACGTCTGGCCGGGTTCAATCGGCGACAAAGGTTCTCCTGGCCAACCAAATCAGCCCCAATCACCACCGACAGCTACAGAGACCGTTACTTCGACCCCTGTTGTCTCGCCAGAGCTTACCGAAACGCCCACTCCAACCGCGGCTTCGGTCCAACCGGGTTTCATCCTGTTTACTGAGGTGTTGGTTGATCCTCTGGCCGTCAGCGACAATGATGGCGAGTGGTTTGAGATATATAATGCAGGCTTTGATGTGGTGAATCTCCGCGGCTGGAGCATCGAAGATCTAGGTGCTGACCATCATACTGTTGCCACAGACCTGCTTCTGCCACCAGGCGGCTATGCCGTACTCGCTCGCAATCCAAATGCTGCAACGAATGGTGGCGTACATGCCGACTACAGCTACTCAGGTCTCCAACTGGCCAATGGAGATGATGAACTTATCCTGCGCTCGCCAAACGGGACAGAAGCGGATCGCATTGAGTGGGGCCAGCAGCGAGGGTGGTCGCCGCTGGTCGGTGCCAGTATGGAACGAACGTCACCAACATCAGCTTCGACGTGGGTGGCATCGACACGGATCTGGCAAGGATCATCTGGGGATCGGGGTAGCCCTGGACAACCCTACGTTGCTCCAGAGGAAACCCCTGTCGCGACCCCTTCGTCGCCAGCGACGCCATCGCCCATTGCAACGACTCAGCTATCTGAAACACCCATCGTGACTTTGACGCCAGCTCCTGCACTCGTCTTGTCCGAATTGATGGCCGATCCAAAAGCTGTTGAAGATGATGCCGGCGAGTGGTTCGAGATATATAACGCAGACTCGCAGCCGGTCAATCTGCGCGGTTGGCAAGTCGTTGATCTCGATGGGGATGGACACACGATTTCGTCAGATCTGCGGGTGCAGCCTGGTGAATATGTCGTGCTTGGGCGAATGGCTGACCCGACGGCCAATGGCAATGTAGCGATTTCGTACGTTTACTCGGGGATTAGCTTGGCCAATGGCGGGGATGAATTGATTCTGCTTGCACCGGATGGTCAAGAGGTAGACCGCGTGATCTGGGGAACTGACGCTGGGCTAAGCGTCAAGCCGGGCATTAGTCTGGAGCGGATCAATCTGTCAATTCAGGCGCAATGGGTGTTGGCTACGGCTCCTTGGCCAGGTTCGTGGGGGGATTGGGGAACACCTGGTCAAGCGCCCTTGCCGTTGACACAACCCACCGTCACCCCAGTACTGGGCGATCACTGGGCGCCAATTGACGAGCCAAGTCTCCTGCTGATCGAAGAAGTACTGTATATCGGCAGCGATGAAGAGTATGTAGTGCTGCACAACCGCGGGAATACGGCCATTTCGCTTCAAGGCTGGTCCTTGGGGGATGCAGAGGCGCCAGCAGATGGCGAAGGCATCTATGCGCTCCCTGCCGACAAGTATGTGCCAGCCTTCGGCCTTTATATAGTCGCACGCAATGGCGTCGCCTTCCGCGAACGATGGGGTCGTGATCCGGATGCCGAGTTTGAAGAGAATGATCCTGCGATCTTGACGCTACAACGTCGCCGAGATCTGGCTTCTGGCACGTGGGCATTAAATGATGGCGGCGACGAAGTGGTCTTGCTTGATCCCCTCTCGCGTGTTGCAGATGTGATTGCATTTGGCGCCGGCGCATATCAAACGCTTGGCGTTTCTGGTGCGCTAGAGGCAGAACGCGGCAACTCTCTCCAACGCGTTCCTGGATTTCTCTATCCCGCGTCGCTCGATCTACGTCACAGTTTCTTGGTTGGTCCACCACGACCATTCGAAGCGCGTGGAATTCCCTTGGCAGTGCAGCACGAACCGCCAAACCTCGGCGATGGACTGAGCGCGGTGTGGGGTTCTCTAGGCGCGTTGAGTAATTTCTCGCCAGGTGGTACGGTCCCGCCTCACTACTTGTTGGCTTCGTCATCTGCAGAAGGTCTCGATTTTGTGGCGCTTGCCGACAGGGACCAAGTTCACGCCAATTTGTCCTCCAGACAGAGCCGCTCCCCTGCAATGCTGATTCCAGCCTGGCGTTGGCAGGATTCAGACGGAGCGAAAGCCATCGTTTACTTGGATCGAATTGTGGATGCCAATCACCCAGATGAACTCGTTGCCAAGTTAGGTTCACAGGGCGGGCTGGTGCAATGGGTCAGTGATGAGAACACGCGCGGATCCGCTGTCGTCACCTTTGCTGCGGACGATGTGAGCGCACCGGATCGGCTGGGTGTGCTCTATGATCGATGGACTGATCTGGGCGCTCCACTGCTGCCTGCAGGCAATACCAATCCGCCAGCTCCTGGCGTTATTGCACCGGCGCCCCGTTATACCGGCTTAGCGGTTGTTAATCGCGATGTTGCAAGCATCAGGTCTGCGTTGGCCGCGCGACGCGGTTGGCTAACCAGCGCGCCTGGGCTTTGGTTGAGCATGAATGTAGAGGAGGCAAGCGGCGCGCGTGGCTGGATGGGCGGCGCCATTTCCGCCTCCAACGAGATCAAAGTTCACGTATTTTACGGAGATCGTTCTGGCGAGGCGGCTGGGCTATCGCTTTGGCAGGACAACCGCCTGATTCGCCAATTGGATTGGCCATCGCCAGATGGTCACTGGGAATTCGTGTTTCCGGCTATCCCCGGGAGTTACTTTCATGCCGTGGCTATGCAAGCCGATGGTGACTTTGCGGCCACTGCGCCGATCTACGTTTTGCCCGACAATGGTGGCGCCGTCTTGCTTAACGAAGTCTTGCCTGCGGTCTGGCATGACCACAATCAGGATGGCAAACTCGACAACGACGACGAGTTCATCGAGCTTTACAATCCCACGGATCAGCCGATTTCCCTGGTTGGCTGGCAGTTGAGCGACGAGAGCGATGATCTTTCGACTGGCCGTCGCTTTACTTTTGGCCCTGGTCGCTTTCTTGCTGGCCGGCAGTGGCTGCGAATGTGGCGCTCGGAGAGCGGCCTCAACTTGAACAATGAGAACGAACAGGTTCGCCTGATCGATCCGACGGGAACTGAGGTTGATATCATCGTTGGGAGCAGCCGCCGGGCGAGGGACGTTCGCTGGGGCGTCTGCCGGATGGCGGTGACTGGACCAGCGGCCTGGCCGCAACGCCCGGGCGGGCCAACCGCATCGAGCCAGAGCCGGGCCAGCCCAATTCCATCTATTATCCACCAGGTTATGGAAGCCCTGCCGCTCCGTCGGTGGGCAAACGCGAGGGGGACGAACTGCGCGAGACCCAGATCGATCCGGTAGCTGGACAAACGGTGGGACCACCTGGCTCTCTGGCGCTCGCCAAGTTGCGTGGGCTGGAGACTGGCGTCGAGTTTCGCGCCCAGGTGACTGTGCCGCCTGGCCTGTTCAATTCGGCGATCTATGTGGCAGAGCCTGCGCTGGCCGCTGACGCGTCGTCTGTTCCGGTGGCGGGTCTTGGGATGCAGGTGTATCTCCGTAGTGGGGGAATTTGCGCCGTTGGCCGAGGGGGACTGGGTGTTGGTACGCGGCATAACCAAATCCTTCCGAGGAGAGATGGAGGTATCGCTCGATCGTCCTGACCAAGCGTGGCCGATCGAGGCAGCCCCACCCTTGCTCCCGTTGGAAGTCACGGTT
>JAAUPU010000109.1 GCA_012032975.1 Caldilineaceae bacterium
ACGGCCACCACCATGCCCGGCGCCCTCTGCGCCGATGACGAAACCGTGGCGCGGGCCTTGCTGGACCAGGGCAGCGAGATTGCACAGAAGAAGGGCGCCAAGCAGCTGGTTTTACAGGACACACGCCAGAGCTGGCCCGGTGACTTCACGACCACGACCCAGCACGAAGAGTGGCTGGTGGAGGTGGGCGACGATGAAGAAGCTATGTCAGCTCGTCTGCACCGCAACATCCGGCGACAGGTGCGGATGGCCGAGCGCAACGGTTTGACCGCCGAGGTGGACCGAACGGGCGCGTTGCTCGACGATTTTTACAGCGTGCTGAGCCGCTTCACCCATCAGGCTGGCACACCGGTCTTTGGCCGTGATTTTCTCAAGAACATCATTGCCCTCTTTCCCGATGGTTTTAACATCGTCGTTGTGCGCCACGAGCAGGAGCCGATCGGCGCCTATTTCCAACTGGAGATGGGCGACACCGTACATGGCGCATGGGGCGCCACGCTCCACGAATACCTGGAGCTGCGCCCCGTCTACCTGGCCTACTGGACGACCATCGTCGATGCCATCGCCCACGGATTTCCCAAGCTCAATATGGGGCGCAGTCCGGCAGACTCGAATGCTTCCAAGTTCAAGGGGCAATGGGGGGGCGTCGCCCGCCCGGTCTATCAACAGGTGCTCGGGCTGCGCGAACAAGCTGTCACCAGCAGCGTCGTCGATCAGGCTCAGTCCGACGCCAAGTTCAGGTCATTCCGCCAGATCTGGCCCAGGGTGCCCTTTCCGATTGCCCAGTTTCTCGGGCCAAAGCTGCGCCGTCATGTGCCATTTGCTTGAACAACACGAGATCTTCCTGGAAGCTGAGAGCTTTCAGAAAGCTAACTAACGCGAAGACAAGGATATAGATTCTTGCTGGCCAAGCAGAACGATCAATCGACTATCGAACAGACGCCCGCGGTCCAGACCCGGCGCAAATCTCCTTTCCTGACAGCAAACGTCATGCTGGGCTTTGGCCTGATCCTGCTCTGGCTCGCCCTCTTGCTGCGTGCGCCCGTCTACTTGCCCATGCAACTGGCAAGTTGGCTGACCTTCCTCGCCCTCTTCATCACGCCGGGCTATCTCCTGGGCGACATGCTGGTCTGGCGTCTGCGACTGGATTGGTTAGAACGGATGGCGTTGGCCTTTCCGCTGGGCGTTGCGGTGATGGCACTTCCTGGCCTCTTCGTATTGCTCCAACACGGCACGATTGTCGAACTGACCACCGGCTGGATCGCCGTCACCACGGCTGTCGTCATCGGATGGCTGCTGCATCTGGTTTTGACCCGCGCGGACGCGGGTCGTTGAACGAAAACCGCGAGCCGTGGGCTTGGGACGAATGGGCGCTGCTACTCCTGCTGGCTGCGGGCTTTGCCCTGGTGCTGCCCCTTCCCTCACCCTCTTCAAGATCGATGGCGATGCCTATGCCGTTGCTCGTTTGCGGCGGAGGCGTTGGCCGGTCTGCCGCTCAACCTGACCGAGCCGCTCTTTGGCACCAACCTCGGCCCCGGCGTGCGCATGACCTTCAACCAGTCGTTGCCGATGGCCTACCTCTGGTCCTATCTTTCCGGCATCGAGCCGCTGGCTCTGACCGCGCTGGCCTCCCGGCCCATGATCGCGCTCTGGGCGTTGTTGGCCGCGTACATGTTGGGCAAGGCGGCGGTCCCGGTCAACTTGGCAGCTGCAAGCGGCGGCGAATGGGACTGTTCGTCGCCGCCATCAGCATGATCATCTACGCGGCTAGCCCTTTCCTGCGCGGGGACAACGTCAGCCTCTTCTTCTTCGAGCGCACCACGGCAGACAAATTTATGGTGCCGGTTACCATGCTGCCGGTGGTCTTTGGGCTGTCGATTCGTTTCTTGCAGCGTGGGCAGGCCGCGGCCTGGTTTGCCGCCGCTCTGGCCGCCTTTGCCGTCTCGACCATCCACCCGTTGATCGCAGCCATGCTTGCGCTGGCATTGGCCGCGTTTGGCGGCTTCCACTGGCTCTGCCATCTGCGCCACTGGATCACCTTCAAGCGTTCGTTTGCGCTCTGGTCGCTGATCGCGATCGCCATGTTCCTGCCCTTTGTGCAGCTCTATCTGTCGCGCGGCGAAGCGCCGTTGGCCGCTTCGTATCCCAGCAGCCTGGATGGGTGGAGTGTGGATCGGCGAATGGTGCCGGTGCTGCCCTATGTCTATCTGCCCACGTTGGATGTCAGCGGGCCGCTGCCCAATCTGGCCCAACTGGATGCGGAGCTGGCCAATACCAGCCTCGACCCATTTCTGATCTGGCGCTTTGCCGTCAACATGACCGGCGCCGGCTGATCCTCTTCGACCTGAACCACTATATTTCGGATCCGAACATCCTCTTCGAGCCGCCCTATCTGCTGGCGTTGTTGATGCTGCCGCTGCTCTTCCGGCGCATTCGCTCGCAGATCGGCGCCCAGTTTGCGGTCAGCAGCACGTTGGCGCTGCTCTTCGTCATGTTCAACCCCGTCGTCACCCCGCTGATCGGCGGGTGGTGATGCCGTGGATTCTCTGGCGTTTTGTCTGGCTCTTGCCCTATGCGCTGTTGATCGGCCTGGGTTTGGCGCGCCTGATCCCCTGGGCCGCGCGCCTGATTGCGCCCCTCTTTTCCGGCGCGCGTTCTGAGGATATTGCCCGCGCCCGCGCCACCGCAATGGCGCCGCTTGGCTTGTGTCTGGCCGCGCTGCTCCTGCTCGGCCCGCTGTTTGCGGGCAATGTCAAGACGCTGGCAGATCGGGCCTCTTTTCCCTACTTCTTCCCGACTCCCGTCGGCCTCTTCGGCAAATTGGACGAGCTGACGCGCCAGCATGGACCGGCCACCGTTTTGGCTGACCAGGATCTGAGTGTGACCATCCCGGCCTATGTGGCCAGCGCCAACATTGTGGCCCATCGCGTCCCCACCACCAGCGAGATTTTCCCCGCCGACCAACAGACGGATGCCTTGCAACGGCTGATCGATCAGAACGCATTTTTCCGCGCTCGCTACTTGACCGAAGATGCGCTGGAAATTCTACGTCGTTACGATGTGGGCTACGTCGTGACCTCCAGCGGCAGCAACCTGGACCTGCAACTTCGTCTGGCCGGCAACTGGTTCGAATGGCTGATGGATGACCAATCCTTTAGCCTCTACGCGGTGGGCGATCTGCCGGAGGACGCCGCGGTTGTGGCAGGGAATTCGGCCATCGATGCACGCACCTGGCCGGCCGCAGCGCGACTCTATCGAGTCGAACTGGAACGCAATCCAACCGACCTGCTCGCTCGCTTTGGTCTGGCCGAAATTGCCCATGTCCAGGGTCGTTTTGACGAGGCAATCTCGCTGCTCCAAGAGGCGACCCAACGTGTAGGCAGTGTAGCTGGTGACGGATCGGCCAAGAACGAAGATGCCGCGGCGTTGTCCGCCCTGCACTACCGGCTGGGGCAGATCTATGGAGAATTGGGTGACAGCGAGCGCAGCATCGCCGCGTTCGAGCTGGCTCAACAGGCCGCGCCCCAGGTCTCGCGCTTCCACCTTGCCAAGGGCGATGCCTGTTTCAGCGCGGGTCGAGTCGACTGCGCCGAGGATGAATACGCGGCAGCGGTCGCCAGCGAGAATCTGCCCGACGAGGCGACGCGCCAGATCGCGCTGGCCGACATCTGGCGGCAACGGGGCGAAAGTGACCGTGCGTTGCGACTCTATGAACAGGTGGTCGCTGACAAAGCCAGCCTGGACAACCAGTTGATGCTGGCCAGCGCCTACCGCGAGGCGGGACAGTTGTTGCAGAGTGCGGCGCTTCTGGAAGTGATGCGCACCCAGCAGCCCTTCACTGCCGAGGTGCTGGAGATGTCGGCCAGCCTTGAGGCCGCGGCGGGCCGATACGATGAATCCGTGACCCAATATCGTCGTGCCATTCGGCTTCTTGACCTCCAGAGCAAAGAGTCGACCGAGCTGAGATTGGCCCTCGCCCAGGTGTTGATCGACGCGGGCCAGCTCGACGCAGCCGCAACTGAGTTGACCGCCATCAACGCGCTGGAGCCAAACAATGCCAACGTCTATCGTTTGCAGGGCGACTTGCTGAACGCCCATCAACGGGGTGCGGAAGCGGCAGTCGCCTATCAACAGTCGTTCCGCCTGGATCCGACCCAGGTCGGTCTTTATCTCGTGTTGAGCGATCAACTGCGCAGAGAGGGCGGGCGGCAGGACGAAATCCTGGAGTTGCTCCAGTCGGCGATCCGGGCCAACCCGGACGAAGCGACCCTGGCGCTGGCGTTGGGCGACCATTTGCAGCGCCGTGGCGATATCGACGGTGCAATGGATGTGTACCAGTCCGCGCTGGATATGTTTGAACTCTACACGCTCTCCAACACGCTCAATCCGGGCGCAACCGAGATCAGCCGGGCCTATGCCTACGCACGGCTCGCCGGTCTAACCGAAGACCGCGGCGAACTCGAATCTGCCATGAATTATTACAGCGCGGCGGTGGCCGCAGCCCCCAACCTGCCCTGGACCCAGGTCATGCACGGCGATGCGCTGCGACGGCGCAACAACACCAGCGCAGCCGAGGTCGCCTATCAGCGAGCCATCGACGAGGATGCCAGCTATATCGAGGCCTACATCCGGCTCTCCGATCTGCTCTTTGCCCAGGGAGATACTGCACAGGCTGCCGCGCTTCAACAGGCCGCGTTGCGGAGCGCCATCACACAGGCTCCTCTCTCCCCGGCGCGCCGCCAGGCGGGGTTGAGCAAGGCGCTTGCCCAAGATGCGGTGGTCGATCCTGCCTTTGCCTCGGACGAGGGGCAGGATGGGAAGGAGGCCCCGTCCGACGGGGCCAAGCTGACGCCAGATTTGGCCGCATCTGGTCTGGATGCTCAGGAAACATCCGACAACTCCATTCGGCTGCTCACCCAACTCTATCAGTCCAACGGGTTGACAGATGAGGCGATCGCCTTCTTTGAAGAACGACTGGAGCAGGGCAAAGCTGAGGGTTGGTTCCCGGCAGAATTGGCCCAATATCACAAGGGACTGGGCGATATCTATCTGGCGGAGAATCCGGCCGACCTGGCGGTGGATGCCTATCAGAAGGCGGTCGAGCTCGATGGCTGGTGGCCCCAAGCTCGACTGGGTTGGGCGCGCGCACTGGCCGATCTGAACGATACCGAGTCCGCGCTCACCCAATTGCGCAGCGCAGTGGAAATGGCGCCCGGCTATGTGGAAGCCCAGATCGCACTGGCCGAGGCGCTGGAACAGCATGGTCTCCTGGACGAATCGCTGCGCATCTATGAAGAGACAGCCGCGGCCCACGCCGGCAATGTGCGGGCTACCTTGGCGCTGGCTCGTGCGCGTCAGAACCGCAGCCGTTGGGGAGGCCGCCGAACAGAGCTATCGCAACACCATCGCCATGAACCCGGGCCATGTCGAGGCCTATGTCGGGCTGGCAGCCATGCTCATCGACCAGGCGCGCTATGGCGAAGCCGAGAAGCTTCTGGATCAGGCCAAAGGCGTGAGTTTCCAGGATGTGAACATGTACGTCCAGTTGGGTGTGTTGGCCCAGCGGCAGGGCAAACCGGACGAGGCGCTCGACTGGTATCGTCAAGCCGGCGAGTTTGGCGGCGACTCGATCAGCTTAATTCTCATCGATCTGTTACAGCGCTACGCCAATCATGAAGCGACCCTTGCCTATGTGCAGGAGAGTGTCGCACAGCATCCCGACGACATGGAACTGCTGCTGCGGCTGGCACGCATCCAGCGCACCACCGGCAACTATTCGGATGCGCTGGCCGCGCTCTTGGAGGCGGCCAAACTGAACCATGTCGACGCCCGTTTGTCCGCTGAACTTGGTGAGCTTTACCTCGCGCAGGGTCGGCCACAGGCTGCGCTGGCCGCCTATCGCCAGACCATCAACAGTGAGCCAGAGGAGCCGACCTATTATCTGGCTGTCAGCGATATCTGGCGCGGACAGGGGGACTTTGACCAGGCTGCGCAGATGCTGGAACGGGGCATCGAACGGGCGGTGCGGCCTGGGTTGCTCTATGTGGCGCTGGCGGAATTGTACGAACAGCAGGGAGAAAGCACCAAGGCACAGGCTCTGCTGGAGCGTGGCGTTGAGCGCATCGGCGAGAACGACGTGCAGTTGATGTTGGCGCTCGGCCCCTATCAGGAAGCCCCCGCTGACCAAGCAGCCGAGGATCCGAGGCCCACGTCGCGCCGCTCCTCTCGCCGTCAACTGCCAGAGGAGAACTGGGAAGAGCTTTGGTACAAGGAGCAATTGGCCCGATTCGCCAACGAGCCATCCGTGCGAATTGCTCTTGCCAATCTCTATCTTCAAGAAGAACGGGAAGACGATGCCATCGAGCTTCTGAAGCAGGCCATCGTGTTAGGCCCCACCGACGCGGGCAACTTTATGGCCCTGGCCAACGGATATAGTAGGATCGACAACGTTGACGAAGCCATTGCCGCGTATCTTCAAGCGTTGGTGCTGGAGCCTACACTGGTGGATGCCTATACCGGATTGGCCCAACTCTATGTGGAACAGCGCAATCCAGAGCAGGCCGAGGCTGTCTACAAGCAGGGCCTGTCGATTGCGCCGGCATCCGGGGATCTCCTGACCCAGTATGCGGCATTCTTGTTGCAAGAGGGCGAAGCGGCGCAAGCCAGCGACCTGTTGCAGCGCATCGATCAACTGGCCCCGTCCGCAGCTACGCTGGCCGCTCGCGCCGCGCTTTTTGTTGCGATGGACAGGGAGGACGAGGCGCTGCGCGACCTGATGACCGCGATCTCAAAAGAGCCGGGTTCGGTGGAGGCACTGGTGGCGCTGGGCGATTATTATCTTGATGTTGGCGAAGCCAGGAATGCCCGGGAGACTTTTCAATCCGCAGTCGAACTGTTGCCGGGCGTTGCAATCGGTCGTCTGCGCTTGAATGCGATGACGCGATGAGCCAGTTGCCCGCTGATCTCCCTCGACCGACGCTGCACGGATGTCAACCCCGCGCAGCGTCTAGACACGAACTGCAGGTGGTTTCAGTGATGTGGAAGAATATGCTGTTGTTGTTCATGGTACTGTTGCTCTCTGGATGCACGCCGGTGACCAAGGCGCAATCCCTGACCCCAACGGAGGCCGAGAGCGCAACCCAAGTGCCGGAGGCAGCACCGGACGCGGCGCCAGACACAGCGCTGGAGGAGGCGTGGCAAGAGGAGCAGATCCTGGACGAATTTCAGACCGGAGAATGGCTGGATGTAAGTCTGGGTCCGCCTTTGATCGAGTGGTACAACGACATCGCCCGGCCCAACGACATCGCCCGAGTCGAGCATGTCAGCCAAGTCGATCTGCTCGACGAAGTCAATGTTGGGCGCAAGCTGGTCATCTTCAAGTCGGCCAGCGACGCCGAACGGTTGGTGCCTCGCCTGGTTTCCAAGATCGACATCATCGGCTACAACCTGGAGCATGGACCGACCAACCCTGCCGATGAGCAGGCCTCGCCCGTCGAGAGCGCCAAGCGAATGCGTGTGCTGGCCGACAAATATGGGCTGGAACTCGCGCTGGGTCCAGACCACGGCTTTGCGCTCAGCGACGCGGCTGCGATGGCGCCATACGTGGATATCATCGTCTTGCAGGTGCAGCGCGCACAGACCGACCACGAGACGGTGCGCGAGTTTGTGCTGCCTCTGGCCCAGGATATCCGCGCCGCCAATCCAGATATCGAGCTGAGTGTGCAGGTACGTACCGAGGGCGATGTGGTCGCGATCACGGAACTGATCGATTCCATGCGTGACGAACTGGATGGCATCTCGATCTTGACCAGCCCAGAGACCACCGACGTGGCCGAGGCGCTTGTGGAAGAGTTACGCCCCGCCGAT
>JAAUPU010000110.1 GCA_012032975.1 Caldilineaceae bacterium
GGCCTATCAGCGGTGGAATACCGCAACCCAGACACCTATTCCGTCAATGGCTACGTAGCCATGCAGGTGTTGGCCGATGGTGTACGTCAAGCGGATTCACTGGCCGCCAACAACGTGGCGGATGCGATCCGAGGCGAGACGCTGGAGACGCTGCTGGATGGTCTTCGTTACACCGAAAATGGCGATCTGCAAGACCCACAGATCTGGATCTACCAGGTCGTCGATGGGGAGTTTGAGCAGGTGGAGTAAGTGGCGTGGTGCGCAGTACGTGAAAAGTATACGCACCACGCGCCACGTTCCACCCGGTCTCCACGGTCGGTGCCGTCACGATCTACAAATCTTCGTCGTCTTCTTCCTGGAACCTCGACAGGTCGGCCGCGATGTCCAGCGGATGTTGGGCGCTGTAGCGTTCCCACATGGTCGCGGTGATCGACGCCGGGTCGCACACCACTCCCTGACTGGCGAAATATTCGCAGACCCGCGTGATGTCGCGCTTCAGCAGAAAATGCGCGTGGGCGTTCTCCTCGCTGTTCACTACCTGGGGAAAGTCGATCAGCGTGATCTCCCCTTCCCAACAGAGAATATTGTAGGCTGACAGGTCGCCGTGGATCAGATTGTGCTGGAGCATCAGCTCGATGTTGCGCAGCACTTCCTGGAAGAGGTAGCCGGCCTCCTCTTTCTCCAGCCCGATCTCGTGCAGGGTCGGCGCGGCCATGCTGGCGTTGCCGCAATAGCCCATCAGCAGCGCGTTTTCGGATGTTGCGACCGGCTTTGGCACCGCTGCGCCGGCCCGATAAAGCTGCTCCAACGACTTGAACTCGTGCATCAGCCACGAGGTATGCGATACCTGCGCGGCGAAGGCAGAGCCTTTCTCCAGCGCACGAAGGGTGCGCAGGTCATGCTCCTTGGCCGGGCGACCGTCAATGCTCAGCAGCTTGCGGCCCTCTCGATACATCTTGTCGTTGCGTAGATTGCGAAACTTGCGTGGCCGGTAGACCTTGGCGGCCAGCCATTCCACGCCCACGCTGGGGTCAGCCGCGCAGCGGTAGACGTTCGCCTCTTTGCCCCCCTTGACCTGGGCCATCACATCGGTAATAAAGGCCAGATCGTAGAAACTGCGCAGCGACGAGAGCAGCCATTCCGCCTCATAACGGGCTGGCGTGTAGGTCGTCTGAAAACCTGCTTCCAAGCCGCCGGTCTCGTCGGCGAGTTCGCTGACAACCTGGTTGGCGGCCTTTTTCGGCTTGCGTTTTTCGGTCGGCCTCCGGCGCAAGAGCGCGCTTTCCTCGGCCACATCTGGGTCATAGAGTTCGGCGTAGCCAGTGTACGGGTCGTTTTCAGACGAGTCAACGTGTTGCTTGTGGACCTGTGTAGAATTCAACTTTCGATTCCTTGTGAACGTATGGGTTGCGTTTCCGTTATCCAGCAGTCCGCGTCGATCAAAAAAAGCCACGGACTTGATCATCCCGTGGCTCTCCAACACTCTCCATCCATCTGAATGCCGCCTTCCAACACGGGCTGGACGTTCAGATTTCAGGATCAAAAAAGCCACGGGGCTTGTGTGCCCGCGGCCTCAAAATGGCAGTCGATCGAAACAATCAGCATTCGATCTGGTCAACGATTGGCGTGCAGGCGCACTCGTACAGTTTGAGATACTTCTCGGTTCACTTGGACTGCCACGAACACGCCTCCTTTCAGAAATTAGTTTGGAAGATGAAGCAACGAGGGCAACTCTAACACACTTTCTGTCTTGTGTAAAGCCCAAATTTTCGACCCAAAATGACGACTTCGTCCAAACGCGATGCTTGTTGACCTCGCCCGCCTCAATGGGCCGATGCGGGCAGACGTACAACTTGGGCTGGGGTGCAGCGCGATGTCTGAGGCAACCGCTGTGCTACAATGCGTCGGTACCTGATATCCCAACAACATATCCCATCAATGCTGAAGCAGAGCCAGGAATCGTGGCGATAAATCGCGAAATGGAGAAGAGAAAAACGTGTCTACGGCGACTGGTCAAGAGCCAAACTATCACATGACACCGGACGAGTTTCGACGCCACGGCCGCGCCCTGGTCGATTGGATCGCCGACTACTACGAACGGGTCGAGTCGATGCCCGTTCTTTCTCAGGTCGAACCAGGTGAGATTCGAGCGGCGTTGCCGGCGTCGCCACCGCAGACCGGCGAGCCGTTTGACGAGATGCTGGCGGACGTGGAGCGCATCATCATGCCGGGCATCACCATTGGCAGTCGCCCAACTTCTTCGCCTTCTTCCCGGCCAACACGTCTGGTCCGGCCATCCTGGGCGATCTGCTCTCCTCTGGCCTGGGCGTGCAGGGCATGATCTGGGCAACCAGTCCGGCCTGTACCGAGTTGGAAACGCACATGCTCGACTGGGTGGCCGAGCTGCTCGACCTTCCCAAGAAGTTTCTGTCGAGCAACCAGGGCGGTGGCGTGATCCAGGATTCGGCCTCCAGCGCGGCGCTCTGTGCGTGTTGGCGGCGCGCGAACGGGCGACCGGCTATGTGAGCAACGCGACCGGCTGCGATGGCAAGCTGACCGCATACACCTCGACCCAGAGCCATTCTTCCATCGAAAAGGCGGCCAAGATTGCCGGCATCGGCGCGGAAAAGGTGCGCTTGATCGATGTGGATGGCGATTTCGCCATGCAACCGCAACGGCTGGCGGAACAGATCGAGGCGGATCGCGCCGCGGGGTTGACGCCCTTTTTGTCAGCGCCACCGTGGGCACCACCTCGTCCAACGCGATCGACCCGCTGGCAGAGATCGCGGCCATCTGCCAGGCGAACGGCCTCTGGCTGCATGTGGATGCGGCCATGTCCGGCAGCGCCGCGGTCTGCCCCGAATTCCGCTGGATCCACGCCGGGTTGGAAGGCGCGGACAGCTACTGCTTCAACCCGCACAAGTGGCTCTTCACCAACTTTGACTGTGACTGTTTTTACGTGGCAGACCGGGCCGCGCTGATCCAGGCGCTGAGCATCCTGCCTGAATATCTGCGCAACCAGGCCACCGAGTCGGGCGCGGTCATCGACTATCGCGACTGGCAGATTCCGCTGGGGCGGCGCTTTCGGGCGCTCAAGCTCTGGTTTGTGATCCGCCACTATGGCGTCGAGGGATTGCGCTTTCACATCCGCCGTCATATCGATCTGGCACAGCAATTCGCGAGCTGGGTCGCCGCGGACGAACGTTTCGAGTTGGCCGCGCCTGCCCCGCTCAACCTGGTCTGCTTCCGGCATCGGGGTGGCGACGCCATCAACCAAGCGCTGCTGGACCGACTCAACAGCAGCGGCGAGCTTTATCTGACTCACACCCGCCTAAACGACAGACTAACCCTGCGCATGAGCATCGGCCAGACCCAGACCGAGCTTCGCCATGTAGCCGATGCGTGGGAACAGATCACCGCGCTGGCGACTGAGTTGGGAGGCTCTACATGAGCGCCGTTGCGCCATGAAGAGCCTCCAATTCTTCGCCGCCGCCACACTGATCTTGCTTGGGGTCATCCTATTGATGGTGACCATAACCAGTCGGCTGGAGATGTCCAGAGCGACACAGATGTGGACAACGCTGCTTGCCTGCGGGGCGGCGCTCCTCTTCCTCGTCTATGAAAGCCTCGGAGAACGGCCATATCGGCGCGATAGACATGACCTGCGGCGCGATGTGAGCGAGGGGTGGGCGTGGATTTTGGCGCTATTGAAGAGGTGAGGGGGTGACAGGGGTGACAAGGTGAGGGGTGACAAGGTGAGGGGTGAAAGGGCAACCATCTGGCCCTCTGTCATCCTGTCATCCCTGTCATCCTGTCATCCCTGTCACCCTGTCATCCCCTCACTGCATCATGCCCATGTGGACTGTGCCGGTGGGCAGCGAACCGAGATTGCTCTCCAGGGGCTGCGAACCGTGGTCGCCCACATCATCGATAGTCGAATCGACCAACGGCTTGAGTAGAAAGGGCATCGGGCTGTTGTCCGGTTCCGGCTCGATGGAGATGACGGCTGCATAGCCGGTGGTCAGGTCGATGGCCGGAGTCAGGTAGTCCTGGCCGGGGAAGCCGGGACCGGTGCCAGGACCGCCCGCAGCGGGACCGGATCCATCCAAGTCCATCGCGTTGGGGTCAGCAAAACGACCGGTGGTGATGGGACCATCCGGGCCAACCACCCAGCCTTCGTACAGCCAACCGGCGGGCAAGGCAGGCAGGTTCAGCTTGTCGAACCAGATGCCGTTGCGGTAGCTGTTGTCTGCCGTGACGCTGGCCAGCGCGCCAATCCCGAGGATGTAGCTGCTGTCGATGGCGCTGAAATCTGCGCCCAATGCGGCCGGGTGCGCGACGCTCAACTCGGCCATGCCGTCCACAATGTCGCCGCCCAGGAGATGCACCGCGCTTGGCGCCGGGTCGGCGTCGGGCGATGGTTCGATGGTCAGGACAAAGGCGGTCGCGGTCGCGGGGTCGACATCGACGCTGAAGTCGTGGCTGCTCAACATGCCGTCGGCGTCCACATCAAACAGCCCGGTGCTGACCGGTGCGCCGTCGATGATCAGCCAGCCTTCGTAGGCCCAGCCCTCGCCCAGATCCTCAAGACCGGCAATCTCCAGCGACAGCGTGTGCCCCATCATTGCCTCGTCAGAGTCCATGTCGTCTGACTTCATCTCTTCTTCAGGCGTCGCGGTTGCGTCGGCTTCGGCCATCGGTTCCTCGGTTGCCTCCGCCATCGGCTCTTCGGTCGCCTCCGCCATGTCGCCTTCCTTCATCTCGCCTTCAGCCATTTCTTCGCTGGCCATCTCCTCTGTCGCTATCGCTTCGGGCTGAGCGGCTGTCTCGCTCTCAGTGGGCGCGGACGCCGCTGGTCCACAGGCAGAGAGCGCCAGGGCCGCGGTGACGAGCAGGGGGAAAATCCAATGTTGCAGTTTCATGTGAGCCTCCGTGGGTAATCGTGCTTCGAGAACAGGATTTCGCGTGCGACATAACCGGATCGGAGCAACACCTGATCTGGTTATATCACACAGCCACGAGTGTAACGGGCGCACCTTACCGAAGCGTGACGGAGTTCTTACAGATTTGTGAACAGGGGTATATTCGACGAAATGGCTGGGCTGGCGAGGAGTTAAAAGCCTGCATCCCAAAGCTGGCTGAGGTCCAGCAAAAAGCCTGACAGAACGGGATCGCCAGAGACAGTCGCCGGATCGAGCAACGCGGCGGGCGTGCTATCGGGTCGATATTCGTAGACCGTTCGCGCCGCCGGGTCGATCAGCCAGCCAAGTTGCGCGCCGTTCTCGATATACTCGACCATCTTCTCCTGAAGATCGAGCAGCCGGTCCGTGGGCGCGCGCAATTCGACCACAAAGTCCGGGCAGAGGGGAAGAAAGCCGCGCTTCTGCTCGGCTGTCAATTTGGCCAGCCGCCCCCGCCGCACCCACGACGCATCGGGCGAACGAATCGCACCAGAAAGCAGGATAAAGCCTGTCGAAGAATCAAAAACCACACCCGTGCCCGATTGGGAAGACCAAACATTTAGCAACATGATCAGTTTTGAATTGCGGCTTCCCGTTTCTCCGCCAGTGGGGGAGATGACGATGATTTCTCCTTGCGGTGAACGCTCGACGCGCAGCGCCGGGTTGGCCCGACAGAACTCGTAGAAAAACTCGTCGGTCATGGCCAGATCTTCGGGTATTCGTATCTTCAGAGGTACAACCTGGATCGGCGCTACAACGGTCTCCACAATCACGCCTCCTGACTCACTTCGCGGGTCTCAACTCGGCTTGAAAGTATACCACACCGGAACGGCCGCGTTGCGCCGCTCGATCCCCTGTGGGATAATCAGGACACGAACTGTCCACTCCGACCCAACCCGCACACAGATTTGAGCCAACCCAATTATGCAAACCAACCCATTGCGATTTACCCACTTCCGAGTCTGGAAAGTCGTTGTGCCGGCGCGCAGCGACATTCTCTCTGCACCAGTGGCGAAGGGACCCATCTATCGCGCCAATCTCTCCTGGCCAGAGATGCCCATCCATCTGGTGGAAGGTGTGACCTCAGGCGGATTCAGCGCGGTCGGCGAATGCGACCGCGGCACACCACGCGACGTGGTCGAAGCGACGCTGCGCGACCTGCTCGACCGCGACTTGTTGAGCATGAACCCCGCCACCGTCTGGATGGACGACACCGATCCTGTCGGACTGCCTGGCGCGTATCCGCTCTGGTCCTGGCAGCCGCGGCGGATCGCAGCTATCTGCTCATGGAGTCGCTCTGGTGCGATGCGGTCGGCAGGGCAACGGGGATGCCCGCGCATCAACTCCTTGGCGGCGCCGTGCGCGACCGCGTCGCGACCGATTTCTGGGCCAATCGTCCGACTGCACCCCTATTGGCCGGCTTCGTGGCGGAGGCAAGTGGGCAGGGTCTCTCGGGGTTGAAGATGAAATCGGATGCTGACGGCAACACGGCCAAGGCGCTGCTTGCGATTGCCGACGACATCCCGACGGACTTCCGCATCACCATCGACCCCATGTACGCCTGGCGCAGTTTCCGCGAAAGCGCACACCTTTTCGAGGCCCTGGCCAGGCTGCCCTTTACCGTTCAGATCGAAGACCCCTTTCACTACCACGCAGTCGAAGATTGGCAACAGGCGCGCCGCTTCGGACCGCTGACCATCGTCTGCCACCCCCGTCGCGAGGAGGTGCTGCACTTCGCCCTGCGCGAGCAATTGGCCGACGCCTACAACCTGGGCGGCGGCTCGCTGGCAGGCTTCGTGCGCCTGGCCCAGGTGACAGAGTTCCAGCACAAGGATTGCTGGCAGGGCAGTTCGCTGGAGCTGGGTGTGCTGCAACATCTGCGATTGCATGGCGCGGCCTGTGCTCGGAGTTGCATCCTTGCCAGCGATCTTTCCAGCGAATGGGTGCGTGAACACACCCTGGTCACCCCGCGCATGGGCTATGAGGGAGCCTTTGCCAAACTGCCATCGCTGCCTGGACTGGGCATCGAACTCGACCATGCGGCCATCGACCGCTACACACAAGAGAAATTCGAGGTGAACTGAATGAAGATGAGTTGTCTGCCCGTCTCGCTCTATGCCGATCTGACCGCCGGGACGCGTACGCTGGAACAGTGGTTTGAATTTGCCGCAGCGCTCGGTCTCGATGGCGCGGACATGAGCGTAGCGCATCTGGTCAGCCGCGAGCCGGCCTATCTTGCCGGGCTGCGTCGCGCCTCCGAAAGCGCCGGCGCGCCCATCACCATGCTGGTGACCTACGCCGACTTTACCCACCCGAACGAAGACGAACGAAGACGCCAGGTTGCCGGCTTGCGCCAGAACATCGACACGGCAGTGGAGCTTGGCGATCCTACCTGCGCGTGACCGCGGGCCAGGCCCACGCTGGCGTGGGGCGAACGCAACGCGGTGGGTACCGAGACGCTCGCGCGATCGCGGCGCAAGCGATCCTCGAAAGCGAAGAAGCGGCGCTCGACGAGCTCGCGCGTTCGGCTTGAGTCGATCTCTGCGACGATGCGCATCGGCCCGCGGCCGGCAGAACCTGCTGGCGCCCGTTGGCTTCGACGCGATGCTGGCTGCAGTATGCTCGCCGCGCACATGAGCAGCGAACGAGCCTTCATCCCCTTGCGCGTCGGCGTGCTGACGATCTCCGACACGCGAACGCTCGAGACCGACAAGTCCGGGCAAGTGATCGTCGACGCGCTCGAGACGGCTGGACCATAATTCAGGGAACCGGAAGGACGAGATCGTGATCGAAGTGTTTTCGCATTTGACCGCACTGGCGGAGGAAGGTGCCCCCAACCCGATGGGCGGGTTGGCCGGCATGATCCCGATGCTGGTGCTGATGTTTGTGATCATGTAC